>JAQGII010000012.1 GCA_028291305.1 Caulobacteraceae bacterium | reverse complement strand
CTGCATGCGCTCAACTACTGCATGCTGCTGCCCGGCCCCGAGGCCCAGCAGCTGGCCATCTACATCGGCTGGCTGATGCACAGGACCCTCGGCGGGCTGATTGCCGGCTGCCTGTTCGTCCTGCCGGGCTTCGTCGCGCTGATGGCGCTGAGCATCGTCTATGCCTTCTATGGCCATGTCGGGCCGGTGGCCGCCCTGTTCTTCGGCCTCAAGGCGGCTGTGCTGGCGATCGTCGTGCAGGCGGTCCTGCGCGTCGGCGCGCGGGCCCTGAAGAACCCGGTGATGATCAGCCTGGCGGCTGCGGCCTTCCTGTCCCTGGCCTTGTTTCAGGTCCCCTTCCCTCTTGTCATTTTGGCGGCGGGCGCCACCGGCTTCGTCGGCGGCCGCCTCGGGTTGCAACCCTTCCTGGGAGGGGGCGGCCATGCCGGCGGCAATATCGACCAGTGGGCGGACCGCGACAGCGTCCTGGGCGAAGAGATGCCGGATCACGCCAAGCCCAACCTGGCCTGGGCGCTGAGGGTCGCCGCCGTCCTGCTGGCGCTGTGGCTCGGACCGGTGCTGCTGATCGGGACCACCCTGGGCTGGCACAGCGTGTTCGCCAACATCGCCGTCTTCTTCAGCAAGATGGCGGTGGTCACCTTCGGCGGGGCCTATGCGGTGCTCGCCTATGTCGCGCAGGAGGCCGTCAACGCCTATGGCTGGCTCAGGCCGGGAGAGATGCTGGACGGGCTGGGGATGGCCGAGACCACCCCCGGTCCGCTGATCATCGTCACCCAGTTCGTCGGCTTCATGGCCGCCTTCCGCGCGCCCGGCGGCCTGCCGCCGTTGCTGGCCGGCGTCCTCGGCGGGACCCTGACCACCTGGGTCACCTTCACCCCCTGCTTCCTGTGGATCTTCCTGGGCGCCCCGTTCGTGGAGGCCTTGCGCGGCGCGCGGGCGCTCAACGCGGCGCTGGGCGCGATCACCGCGGCGGTGGTCGGCGTGATCCTCAACCTCGCCGTCTGGTTCGGGCTGCATGTGCTGTTCCGCCAGTTGGTTCCCGTCCGCGCGTTCGGGCTGCGCCTCGACCTTCCGGTCCTGTCTTCAGTCAACGTCGCCGCCGTGGTGCTCACGGCAGGCGCGGCGTTCGCCATCTTCCGCCTGAAGGCGGGCGTGATCCCGGTCCTGCTCGCCTGTTCGGCCGCCGGCGTGCTTGCCTATCTCGTCTTTGGGCCTGGGAGGATCGCCTGATGATCATCAAGCCGCAACCCATCGCCGCGCTCGCGGCGGCCATCGCTGCCGCTGGGCTTGCGGCTTGGCCTGCCAGCTCCGCAGGCCCCGGGCCCCTCGTCCTCGAACGGACTATCGCCTTGGCTGGCGTCGCCGGCCGCATCGACCACATGGCCATCGATCTGAAGCGCCATCGGCTGTTCGTCGCCGAACTCGGCAATGGAACCGTCGATGTGGTGGATTTGGAGCAAGGCCGCTCGATCAAGCGGATCTCCGGCCTGCAGGAACCCCAGGGGCTGGCCTATCTGCCGGCCACCGACCAACTGGTGGTCGCCACCGGCGGCGACGGCGCCGTGCGCTTCTATGCCGGCCCCGACCTCACGCCCGCCGGCGAGGTGAGCCTTGGCGACGACGCCGACAATGTGCGCGTGGACGAGGCGACCGGCCAGGTCGTTGTCGGATACGGCGCCGGGGGCCTGGCGCTGATCGACCCGGTGCAGAAGAAGGTTCTCAAGACCATCGCCCTGGGCGCCCATCCCGAGGGCATCCGGCTCGATCCGAAATCCCGGCGCGCCTTCGTCAATGTGCCCAACGCCCGGCGCATCGCCGCGGTCGACCTGCAGACCGGCGCGGTCAGGACCTGGTCCACCGGGCTGGCCTTCGCCAATTTCCCGATGTCGCTCAACGCCGCCGACGCCCGGCTGGCGACAGTGTTCCGCACCCCGGCCCAGTTGGCCCTGGTCGATATGAACAGCGGCGCGATCACCGAGCGCCACGCCACCTGCGGCGATTCCGACGACGTCTTCTTCGACCCGCCCCGGCGCAACATCTACGTCAGCTGCGGCCAGGGGCTGGTCGAGGTCTTCCACAGCGATGGCGGGCCCTATGCGTCGGCCGGCCGCGTGGCGACCCGGCCGGGGGCGCGGACCTCGCTGTTGTCGCCCGAGTTGGACCGCCTGTTCGTGGCGGCGCGCGCCGCCGAGGGTGCGCCGGCCGCGATCCTGGTCTATCGGCCCAGCTCCGCCGGCCGCTGAGCCTGGCTCTCGCAGACGGGTTGCCAAGCCGGTCCAGCCTTCCCATCTAAGCTCAGCGCCTTGGTCGGCGCCATGACGGGCCGGCCTGCAGGCGTCGAAGTCGCTTATTGCGAGGGCTTCACGGTGAACCGGACGATCTTCTTCGACAGCCCGTTCCTGCTCGGTTTCGAGCATACGCGGAACTTGGTCGAGCGCGCGGCCAAGGCCGCGGGCGACAGCTATCCGCCCTACAATGTCGAGGACCGCGGCGAAGGCCAGGTCCGCATCAGCTTGGCGGTGGCCGGCTTCTCGCCGGACCAGCTCAGCGTCACCGTCGAGGACAACCAACTGGTCCTGGCGGGTCGGCGCGAAGGCGAGCCAAAGGCGACGGCGGAGGCAATCGCCGCAGGGGACCGGGCCTATCTGCACCGGGGCATCGCCGCCCGGAGCTTCCTGCGCAGCTTCGTCCTGGCGGACGGCATGGAAGTGACCGGAGCAGTCTTGGAACACGGTCTGCTTCACATCGACGTGTCGCGGATCCCGCCCGTCAAGCTCGTGAAACGTATTCCCATCCAATCGGCCGGCTGAACCGGCATCCGATTGTCGCGTTGAGTTCAAAGGAGGTGGTCATGATGACACCGATGCTGACGTCTGAAGCGTTTGCCGCCCTGGGGGCGCCAGACCTGGTCTATGTCCGTCCAATCAAGGCCAAGGAAGTGCTTGCCTCCACGTCCGTCGAAGTTATCGAAGGCTTCTCGCTGGACCCGGACCAGACCTTCTACGCCGTGCACCGCGCCGACGGCGAGCGTCTGGCCGTGCTGGTGGACCGCGAGTCCGCCATGGCCGCCGCCCTCGCCCACGAACTGGCCCCGGTTTCGGTGCACTAATCGCGAGCGCGGAGCGCACGGCGCTCCGTCATCCCCGGGCCGTCCCGAGGCCCATCGACGCCGGTCGCTGGCTGACAGGCCGCGACCGGCGGTTCTTTTCCCGACATCGCGCAGTCCATGGCCTCCCGGCGCAAGGCGGGGGGATTCCGGTTTGCCCCGGAGGCGCCTACCATCGGCGCGTGAGTCGCGCCCGCCCCCTCGTCGCCTATGAGTTCTTCGCCGGTGGCGGCATGGCCCGCGCTGGCCTCGGCGCAGGCTGGTCCACCGCCTTCGCCAACGACTTCGATCCCCTGAAAGCCGACACCTACCGCGCCAACTGGCCGGCCGACGCCTTCGTCCACGGCGACGTCTGGGCGGTCGCGCCCGAGCGCCTGCCCGGGCGCGCCGACCTGGCCTGGGCCTCCTCGCCCTGCCAGGACTTCAGCCTGGCCGGCGGCCGGGCGGGGCTGAAGGGCGGCCGCTCCTCGGCCTTCTGGGGCTTCTGGCGGCTGATCGAGGCCCTGGCCGCCGAGGACCGCGCGCCCCGCGCCCTGGTCATCGAGAACGTGTGCGGCCTGCTGTCGTCGCACGGCGGCGCCGACTTCGCGGCCCTCGGCGAGGCCTTGGCCGGCCAGGGCTACCGCTTCGGCGCCCTGGAGATCGATGCCGCAGCCTTCCTGCCCCAGTCCCGCCCCCGGGTGTTCATCGTCGCCACGCGCGAGCCGCCGGCGCACGGCCTGCTGGGCGAGGGGCCCTTCCACACCGTCGCCGTGCGCCAGGCCCACGCCGCCCTGCCCGAGGCGCTGAAGGCCCAGTGGCTGTGGTGGTCGCCGGGCGCGCCGCCCCGCCGCAACACCGGCATCGCCGCCCTGCTCGACCCCGACGGCGCGGCCGCCTGGCATCGCCCGGACCAGACCCGGCGCCTGCTGTCGTTGATGGCCCCCCTGCACCGGGCCAAGGTCGAGGCCGCGCGGGCGGCCGGCGGGCGCCAGGTCGGCGCCGTGTTCCGCCGCACCCGCATCGAGGACGGGCGCTCGCAGCAGCGCGCGGAAGTCCGCTTCGACGGCATGGCCGGCTGCCTGCGCACGCCGCGCGGCGGCTCCTCGCGCCAGATCCTGCTGGTCGCCGAGGACGGACAGGTGCGCTCCCGCCTGCTGTCCGGGCGCGAGGGCGCGCGGCTGATGGGCCTGGCCGACGATTACGTCCTGCCGCGGTCGGCCACCGGGGCCCTGCACGTGGTCGGCGACGGAGTGGCGGTGCCGGTGGTGCGGTTCCTGGCGCAGCGCCTGCTGGAGCCGCTGCTCGGCCAGGCCGGCCGCCTGGCGGCCGAGTAAATCCCACCGCGCTGCTAGAGAAGCTCTCAAGACAAAGCCGCCCCGCGCCACTAGATTGCCGGCCAACGATCAGCACCCTCTAGAGGTCGCGCCATGGACTCCGCCCAGAACCCCTACGACGCCAGCCGGCACAAGCGCTCCGGTCGAGGCAAGGTCTACGACTCCATCATCGACACCATCGGCGACACGCCCCTGGTGCGGATGCCCAACCTGACCCGGGCGCTCAAGCCCAAGGGCGAGGTCCTGGCCAAGCTGGAGTTCTTCAATCCCATGGCCAGCGTCAAGGACCGCATCGGCGTGTCGATGATCGAGGCGCTGGAAGCGCGCGGCATCCTCAAGGCCGGCTCGACCATCATCGAGCCCACCTCGGGCAACACCGGCATCGCCCTGGCCTTCGTCGCCGCCTCCAAGGGCTACCCGCTGATCCTGGTCATGCCCGAGAGCATGTCGATGGAGCGGCGCAAGATGCTGGTCCTGCTGGGCGCCCGCCTGGAGCTCACCCCCGCCGAAAAGGGCATGCGCGGCGCCGTCGGCCGGGCGCAGGAGCTGCTGGCGGAAATCCCCGGTTCGGTGATGCCTCAGCAGTTCGAAAACACCGCCAACCCGCTGATCCACCGCGTCACCACCGCCGAGGAGATCTGGAACGACACCAAGGGCGCGGTCGACGCCGTGGTCTCGGGCGTCGGCACCGGCGGCACCATCACCGGCGTCGGCCAAGTGCTGAAGGCGCGCAAGCCCTCGGTGAAGATGGTCGCGGTCGAGCCGGAGGCCTCCGCCGTTCTGTCCGGCGGCACGCCCGGGCCGCACAAGATCCAGGGCATCGGCGCGGGCTTCGTGCCCGGCATCCTGGACCGGGGCGTGATCGACGAGATCGTCACCGTCAGCAACGACGAAAGCTTCGAGATGGCCCGCCGCGTGGCCCGCGAGGAGGGCATCCCGGTCGGCATCTCCTCGGGCGCGGCGATCAGCGCGGCCTTCCGCCTGGCGGCGACGGACGAGTACGCCGGCAAGGTGATCGTGGCCATCATCCCCAGCTTCGCCGAGCGCTACCTGTCCACGGCGCTGTTCGACGGGCTATGACCCCCTTCCCCCTCGAGTGAGAGGGGTGGAGGATGACGAATGACGGACGTTTTCACTCCCGATAAGCGCTCGTCGGTGATGCGCCGGGTCAAGGGCAAGGACACCTCGCCCGAGCTGAAGGTGCGCCGGCTGCTGACCCGCATGGGCCTGCGCTACCGGCTGCACCGCAAGGACCTGCCGGGCAAGCCCGACATCGTCATGCCGGGCCGCAGGCTGGCGATCTTCGTCCACGGCTGCTTCTGGCACGGCCACGACTGCCCCCGCGGCGCGCGCACGCCCAAGGCCAACCGCCCCTATTGGGAAGCCAAGATCGGCGGCAATCGCGAGCGCGACATCGCTCACCGCGCGGCGTTGCAAGCCTCCGGCTGGCGGGTGCTGACCCTGTGGGAATGCGAGCTGAAGGACGAGGAACGGCTGGAACGTTCGGTGGCCGACCTGTTGTCCCTCCCCCTCGATCGCAGCTACGCCGCCAGGTCTTCTCCGCGCAGCGCGCGCTCGATCAGGTCGACCGTCTCGGCCACGCCGTAGATGGCCACGAAGGAGCCGAACCGGGGGCCCTGGCTCTGGCCGAGCAGCACTTCGTACAGGGCCGTGAACCACAGGCGCAGGGGCTCGAAGCCGGCGTCCTTGCCGGCGGCGTAGACCTCGTTCTGGATCAGCTCGGCGTCCTGGCAGCCGGTCGGCAGGGCCTTCAGCCGCGCCAGCAGGTCCTCCAGCGCGGCGCGCTCGCGCGCGTCCGGGGCGCGGAAGGTCTTATGGGGGCGGACGAAATCCTCGTAATAGTTGATCGCCCCCGCCGCCAGCTTGGCCAGCAGGGGCTGGGTGTCCGCCGTCGCGCCGGGGATGTAGCGGGAGATGAAGCCCCACAGGATGTCCTGGTTGGAGGCGTTGGCCGCCGAGGTCAGGTTCAGGAGCAGGCTGAACGACACGGGCGAGGACTGCGCGGGCGGCTTGCCGGCGTGCACGTGCCACACCGGATTGTCGACCGGATTGGGCAGGGGCTTGGCGTCGCCCTCCGACGGCGGCGCCGTGGGCCGGTTCAGGGCCTCCAGCTGCTGCAGGTATTCGTCGGTGGCCTTGGGAATCACGTCGAAGAACAGCCGCTTGGCCGACCTGGGCGACTGGAACATGTAGTAGGCCAGGCTTTCCGGCGCGCCGTAGCGCAGCCAGTCCTCCATGGTCAGGCCGTTGCCCTTGGACTTGGAGATCTTCTGGTTGTTCTCGTCGAGGAACA
>JAQGII010000510.1 GCA_028291305.1 Caulobacteraceae bacterium | reverse complement strand
CCCAGGCCGCCGCCGAAGTGCGCGCCGCCGCCGCCGACCTGGCCACGCAGATGGCCGAGACCATGCTGATGGCCCGCCTGGCCGGCGCCAAGTCCGATCCCCTGGTGGACACGGCCACGGCGCAGATCGCGACCAAGCTGAAGGTCTAGGGCTCTCCTCAAACCGCTCATCCCGGCGAACGCCGGGACCCAGATGACATAGCGCCGAGGTCTTCCGCCTCGGCGCTTTTCTGATTCCGGAGAGCATCCATTCGAAGCGTCATCCTCGGGCTTGTCCCGAGGACCCAGCAGCGAAGACGCCAACGCTGCTGCACTGGATATGGAATCGCGGCTGACAGCCTGGAACTGCTCGGTCCTCGGATAATCGCTCCGCGATTTCCGAGGATGAGGGAAGTGGTGGCGCTACGCCGGAAGGTCTACCGCTTCCTGCGGCTGCGGACCATGTGGCGGCGGGTGCGGCCGGCGAAGCGCCAGCGGCGGGGCAGGATGGCCTTCTCGGTGCGCAGGACCTGTTGCCAGGCCACTGGCATCACCTCGGGCTCGCGGCGCAGCAGGCGGCGCAGGGGGAAGATCACCTTGGGATGGCGGCGCTGCACCCTGATGAAGGTCCGGCGCGCGGAATAGGAGGCCCGCATCACGATCGCCAGGCCGATCACTAGGAAGATCGCCAGCAGGTGGGTGGGCAGCAGGGCCCCGACCGCGCCGAAGGCGATGAAGGCGAAGCCGACGGCCATCATCACCCATCGCGCGCCGCGCCGGGCCGCAGCCTTAGCGGGTGCGGTCTCTATGCGGACGGACGTGATGATCGACAGGACAGACATCGTTTCCCCAAGGCGCCAACTATGGCGCTGCGGCGGTTAGCAATTGGAGAATCGAAAGCGCGACTGCGGCCAGTCAGCTCTCACCTCAGCCATAGTCCTGCAAATAGGCGCTCTGCAGCAAAGATTAAGAGGCCATTCGATTATTCCGCGGCCAGTGGCAACGGCGCCGCAGGCGGTGTCCATTTCAGGCGCGGTTTGCGCGCGGCCTGCGTCTCATCTAGGCGCCGCAGCGGCGCCGCCACGGGGGCCGCTTTGAACCGTTGCAGGGCCTCGGGATCGTTCCTGGCCGACAAGGCCTGCCGCGCCAGCCCGCGCAGGGTGTCGCAGAAGCGGTCCAACTCGGCCTTGGACTCGGTCTCGGTCGGCTCGATCAGCATGGCCCCGCGCACCACCAGCGGGAAGTACATGGTCATCGGGTGGAAGCCCTCGTCGATCATGGCCTTGGCGAAGTCCAGCGTGGTCACGCCCGTGCCCTCCAGCCAGCTGTCGTCGAACAGGGCCTCGTGCATGCAGGGGCCGTCGGGGAAGGGCGCGCTCATCAGGTCCGACAGGCGGGCCTTGATGTAGTTGGCGTTGAGCACCGCGTCCTCGGCCACCTGGCGCAGGCCGTCCGAGCCGTGGCTGAGCATGTAGGCGTAGGCGCGCACGAACATGCCCATCTGGCCGTGGAAGGCGCACAGGCGGCCGGAGGCCTGGGCGGCGGGGCCCTCGCGCCCCTCGACCAGGCGGTAGCCGTTCTGGTCGTGGACGACCCAGGGCTCGGGCGCGAACGGGGCCAGGGCGGCCGACAGCACCACCGGCCCGGCGCCGGGCCCGCCGCCGCCGTGCGGCGTGGAGAAGGTCTTATGCAGGTTGATGTGCATGGCGTCGATGCCCAGGTCCCCCGGCCGCACCTTGCCGACGATGGCGTTGAAGTTGGCCCCGTCGCAGTAGAAGTAGGCCCCGGCGGCGTGGGTCAGCCGAGCGATCTCGACCACGTCGCGCTCGAACAGGCCGCAGGTGTTGGGGTTGGTGACCATGATGGCCGCCACGTCGGGCCCGAGCTTGGCCTCCAGGTCCGCCAGGTCGACGCGGCCGTCGGGGGTCTGGGCGATCTCCTGCACTGTATAGCCGGCGAAGGCGGCGGTGGCGGGGTTGGTGCCGTGGGCCGAGGTGGGCACCAGTACGCGCGAGCGGACGTCGCCTCGGGCCTCGTGGGCGGCGCGGATGGCCAGCAGGCCGCACAGCTCGCCATGGGCGCCGGCCTTGGGCGACAGGGCGACGGCGGGCATGCCGGTGAGGGTCTTCAGCCAGTGGGCCAGCCGGTCCATCAGCTCGATGGCGCCCTGGACCGAGGATTGCGGCTGCAGGGGATGGATGTCGGCAAAGCCGGGCAGGCGCGCCACCTTCTCGTTGAGGCGCGGATTGTGCTTCATGGTGCACGAGCCCAGCGGATACAGGGCCAGGTCGATGGCGTGGTTCTTCTGCGACAGGCGCACATAGTGGCGCAGGGTCTCGGGCTCCGACAGGCCGGGCAGGCCGATCGGCGCGGCGCGCACCAGATCGCCGAGGTCGTCAGCGGCGCCGGCGCCGACGTCGGGCAGGTCGACCCCGGTCTTGGACCAGCCGCCCAGCTCGAAGATCAGCGGTTCGGACTGCATCAGGCCCCTCGCCGCGGTGTCGGCGGCCGGAGCGGCGGCGGTGTCGGGCCGGGTGGGGCGGCCAATGGTCTGCATGGTCATGCGATCCCCTTCTTGCCGGCAAGCATCTTGGGCAGGACGCGGGCGAGCAGGTCGATGTCGCCGTCCTGGGTGGTTTCGGTGACGGCCAGCAGCAGCACGTCGTCGAGGCCGGCCTGCGGGTCGAGCCGCGAATAGGGCACGCCGGCCAGGATGTCGTTGCCGGCCATGATCTCGACCGCCTCGGCGGCGTCCATCGGCAGGCGCACCGCCAGTTCGTTGAAGAAGCGGGTGGTGAGCACCTGCACGCCCTCGACGCCCTCCAGCGCCGCCTTCAACCGCCGGGCCTTGGCGTGGTTGATCAGGGCGAGCTGGCGCAGGCCGGCCTCGCCCAGCAGGCTCATGTGGATGGTGAAGGCCAGGGCGCAGAGGCCCGAGTTGGTGCAGATGTTGGAGGTGGCCTTGTCGCGGCGGATATGCTGCTCGCGGGTGGACAGGGTGAGGACGAAGCCGCGCTTGCCCTCGGCGTCAACGGTCTCGCCGCACAGGCGGCCGGGCATCTGGCGCACGAACCTGTCGCGCACGGCGAACAGGCCGACGTAGGGCCCGCCGAAGTTCAGGCCGTTGCCGATCGACTGGCCCTCGGCCACGGCGATGTCCGCGCCCATCTCGCCGGGGGATTTGAGCAGGCCATAGGACACCGCCTCGGTGGTCACCACGATCAGCAGGGCGCCGGCCGCGTGGGCGGCCTCGGCGATGGCGGTCACGTCGGTGACCTGGCCGAAGATGTTGGGGGTCTGCACCACCACGCAGGCGGTCTCGCCGTCGATGGCGGCGATCACCTCGGCCTCGGCGTCGACCTTGGCCGCCAGGCGAACGGTTTGCACGCCGGCGACCTGGGCCAGGGTGTGGGTGGTCTGGGCGTAGTGGGGATGCAGACCGCCCGACAGGACCGCCTTGGCGCGGCGAGTGACGCGCGCGGCCATCATCACCGCCTCGGCGCAGGCGGTGGAGCCGTCGTACATCGAGGCGTTGGCCACATCCATGCCGGTCAGGGCGGCGACCTGGGTCTGGAACTCGAACAGCACCTGCAGCGTGCCCTGGGCGATCTCGGGCTGGTAGGGCGTGTAGCTGGTCAGGAACTCGGAGCGCTGGATGATGTGGTCCACGCTGGCGGGGACGTGGTGGCGATAGGCCCCCGCGCCGCAGAAGGAGGGCCCGGCGCCGGCCGGCCGGTTGCGCGCGGCCAGGCGGGCCAGTTCGCGCTCGACCTCCAGCTCGCCCTGGTGGCGGGGCAGGCCGACGGGGCCGGCCAGGCGGGCCGAGGCCGGGGTGTCTACGAACAGGGCGTCGATGTCGGCGACGCCGATGACGCCGAGCATCTCGGCGCGGTCGTCGGCGGTGAGGGGCAGGTAGCGCATGCGGGTTCCTAGAGGGTGTCGAGGAAGGCTTCGTAGGCCGGACGGTCCATCAGGGCGTCGACCTGGCTCTTGTCGGCGACCTTGATCCGGGCGATCCAGGCGCCCCTCTCGGGGTCCTGGTTGACCATTTCCGGGGTGCCCGGCAGGTCGCCGTTGGCCGCGACCACCTCGCCGGAGACCGGGGCGTAGACGTCCGACGCCGCCTTGACGCTCTCGACCACGGCCATGCCGTCGCCGGCCTTCAGCGCCTTGCCGATCTCGGGCACCTCGACGAACACCACGTCGCCCAGCTGCCCGGCGGCATAGGCGGTGATGCCGACGGTGGCGACGTCGCCGTCAAGCTCGACCCATTCGTGGTCCTTGGTGAAGTGCATGGTGGGGCTCCTGGTCAGGCTTTACGCGCGTAGCGGTGGGCGACGAAGGGCAGGGGCGCGACCTCGGCGGGCTGCGCCTTGCCGCGGACGATGACGTTCAGGACGCAGCCGGGGTGGGACAGGGCGGGCGGGACGAAGCCGAGCGCGATCGGCGCCGACAGGCTGGGCGAAAAGCCGCCGCTGGTGACCCGGCCGACGATCCTGCCGTCCGCATCGGCGATCTGCGCGCCCTCGCGGGCCGGGGCGCCCTGCACCTTCAGGCCGACGCGGACGCGGGACGGGCCGGCGTCCAGCTCGGCCTGGAGGCGGGCGGCGCCGGGGAAGTCGCCGGCCAGCCGGCGGCGCTTGGACAGGGCGAAGGCGAGCCCCGCCTCGACCGGAGAGACAGTCTCGTCCAGGTCATGGCCGTAGAGGGGCAGGCCGGCTTCCAGGCGCAGGGAATCCCGCGCGCCCAGGCCGATGGCGCGCACCCGCGCGTCGTCCAGCAGGCGGGCCCACAGGGCGGGGGCGGCGGCGTCGGCGACCAGGATCTCGAAGCCGTCCTCGCCGGTGTAGCCGGAGCGGGACACGGTCAACTCCTCGCCCTGCCAGTGCATCACCGCCGTCTGCATGAACACCAGGTCGGCGGCCTCGGGCAGCAGCGCCTCCAGCACCGCCGCGGCTTCGGGCCCCTGCAGGGCGACCAGGGCGTGGCCCGCGAGGGGGTGCAGGGTCGCCTTGCCGGCGGCCGCCTGGCCGATCAGGGCGAAGTCGCCCTCCTTGGTCCCGGCGTTGACCACCAGATAAAGCGAGCCCTGGCGGCCCTCGTCCAGCGGGCGGGCGACCATCAGGTCGTCGATCACCCCGCCCGAGGCGTTGAGCAGCAGGGTGTAGCGCTGCTGGCCGCGCTTCAGGCCGACGATGTCGCCGGGGACCAGCGGCTCCAGAGCCGCGGCGACGGCGGCGTGGTCGGCGTCGGCATCGCCGGTGGGCTCGTCCAGGGTGAGGACGGCAGGGCCCATGTGCGAGACGTCGAACAGGCCGGCGTGCTCGCGCGTCCAGCGGTGCTCGGCGAGGACGCCGCCCGCGTACTGCACGGGCATGTCGTAGCCGGCGAACGGGACAAAGCGAGCGCCCAGCGCCTGGTGCGCCGGATGGAGGGGAGTGCGTTTGAGCGGTTGGTCGGACATCCGGGCTCCAAGTCTGCGTGGGCGCGCCGGGCGGACTCCGCCTGATCGCACACCCCCGCTGTCCTTGAGCCTGAGAGATTCCGAGCCCCTCGAGGGGCCCTTGCTCCGTCGGCGAGCGACCCGATGGGCCGCTACTTTCCAGCGTGACTTAGCCGTCGCGGTCCTTTTGCCTGAGCGTTTCCGGGGTGGTTGCGCCTTCGGCTCCGGAATCGAATTCCGGTCTCTCCCGCGAGAGCCCACTCAAGGTGGGCGAAGGGGCGGGGGGAGTCAACCGAGGGCGTGGGGGGAGGGTCCCTAGACCTTCCAGACGTTGCCTATGAGTCAGGTACAGCCTTCAGTCCCCACCGCCCCCTCACCGCCACGCCGCCCTGTACAGCTCGAACACCGTTCCCGCCCGCACCCTTGTCCACGCGCCATCCCGGCCCTTGCAGATCAGCGCCAGGATATAGTCGCTGTTGGAGCCCCTGAGCATGGGCGTCCAGGCGCGGTCGGGGCCGGTGACGGCGACCCGCACCCCGGCGGCCAGGTAGCCGTGGACGGCCAGGTTGCGTTCGCGGCGGGCGCGGCAGTCGACGACCTTGCGCATGGCCAGGATCTGCACCCGCTCGCCCTTGGACTTGAAGAACTCGTAGGCCCAGGCGGTGCGGTTCACGCCGAAGGGAGCGATGGTCCCCTCGTCGACGGCGATGGCGGTGGCAGCGCCGGCGTAGCGGATGGCGAACGGGGCCGCCTCGGCGCAGCCGCAGGCGACCGCCAGCGCCAGACCCAGGAGGGCGCTGCGCATCCATGTCTGGCGCAATGTCATGGCCGGCGGCGAGTCGTCACCCTCGCACGATACGCAACCGCGGCCCGCCAGCCTACATCCGCTCGGGCGTGGCGATGCCGAGCAGGGCCAGCACCGTCTCCATCTGGCGCAGGGTCGTCTGGGCCAGGGCCAGGAGCGAGGCGCGCAGCTGCGGCGTCGGCGCGGCCAGCACCGGGCAGGCGGCGTAGAACTTGGAGAAGCTCTGCGACAGGCGGTAGGCGTGCTCGGCCAGGAAGTTGGGCGCGCGCTTGGCGTAGGCCTCGGTCATGGCCGCGTCGATGGCGTCCAGCGTCAGGGCCAGCTCGCGCTCGGCCGCCTCGTCGATGACGATCGGGCCGGCCGCGTGGCCCTCGCCCTCGGCCTTGCGCAACAGGGACTTGATGCGCACCGACTGGTAGAGCAGATAGGGGCCGGTCTTGCCCTCGAAGCTGGTGAAGCGGTCGAGGTCGAAGATGTAGCTGGTCCCGCGGAAGTTCTGCAGGTCGGCGAACTTGATGGCCGCCACGGCCACCTTGTCCGCCGTGCCCTCGAAGTCCTCGGGCGACAGCTCGGCCCCGAGTCCCGCTTCGTGCAGCCGCTGGCGGGCCTTTTCACGGGCCATCTCGATCAGGTCGTGCAGCTTGAGCACCCCGCCCTCGCGGGTCTTGAACGGCTTGCCGTCGGGCCCGTTCATGGTGCCGAAGCCGAGATGCTCCAGCGAGCCTTCCTCGGCATAGCCGACCAGGTATGAGGCGCGGAACACCTGCTCGAAATGGTCGGCCTGGCGCTGGTCCACGACATAGAGGATCAGGTGCGGATCGAAGCTGCGCCGGCGGTCGAGCACGGTGGCCAGGTCGGTGGTGCCGTACATGGCCGAGCCTTCCGACGAGATCACCAGCAGGGGCGGCAGCTCGCGCTTGTCGCCCTCGCGGTTGATGCGCACGATCTGGGCGCCCTGGTCCTCGACCAGCAGGCCCTTGGCCTTGAGGTCCTCGACCATCTGCGGGATCAGGGGGTCGGCGTCGCTTTCGCCTTTCCACAGGTCGAACTCCACCCCCAGCGCGGCGAACTCGCGCTTCAGGGCGGTGCGGCTGACCTCGACGAAATGGCGCCACAGGCGCAGGTATCCCGGCTTGCCGGACTGCAGCTCGGCGGTCGCCCGGCGGGCGCGGTCGCGGTAGTCCTTGTCTTCCTTGGCGCGGCCGGCGGCCATCGGATAGAGGCGGTCGAGCACGTCGAGGCCCAAGTCCTCGATCTCGCCCTCATCCTGTTCGGCCACGCGCGCCCAGGCGGGGTTCTCGTCGGACGCCGCCACGATCAGCAGGCCCATCTGGAAGCCCCAGTCGCCGAAGTGGGCGTCGCCCACCACCTCGTCGCCGAGGAAGCGGAACAGCCGCTTCAGCGACTCCCCTATGATCGACGAGCGCAGGTGGCCCACGTGCATGGGCTTGGCCACGTTGGGGCCGCCGTAGTCGACCAGCACCCGGCGCGGTTGCTCGACCGCCGGGGCGCCGGCGCGCGGATCGGCGGCGATCTGGCGGGCGCGCTCCGTCAACGCCTCGCCGGTCAGGCGCATGTTGACGAAGCCCGGGCCGGCGATCTCGATGGAGGCCAGGCGGGGGTCGGACTTCAGGTGCTCGACCACCTTGGCCGCGATCTCGCGCGGGTTGCGGCCGGCGGCCTTGGCGGCGGCCAGGGCTCCGTTGCTCTGGAAATCGGCGAGGTCGGGACGGTCGCTGACGGTGACGCGGCCATGGTCGGCGGACAAGCCTTCGGCCGCGAAGGCGGCGCCGACCGCTTCGCCGAGAACCCGTTTCAGGTCGCTCATTGCTTGGCGGCGGGCCCCGGAGCGGCGGCGGAGGCGGCGGCGGCGGTTACGGCGGACGCGTTGGGACGGAAACGTTTGCCGTCGCGGTTGAAGGCGACCATCTGTGGCGTCACGTCGAAGCCGACCAGGACCTCGAAGTTGGAGCCCGAGACGGTGGACTTGGCGCGGGGGATGGTGATCCCGTAGACCTTGTCGGTGACCAGGGTGCGGTCTTCGCCGGGGGCGAAGGTGACCGGCAGGTTGAAGTATTCCTTGGCGATGACCTCCAGGTTGCGGTCGGTCACCGCCACCCAATAGCGATAGGTCTTGGCCGAGCCGGACGCCTGCGGGCCCTTGCCCAGGCCGAACAGGATCTGCATCTCGACCTTGATCGGGTCGTCGCTCTTGTACTGGCAGGAGGAGGACAGGCCCTGAATCTCGCCGGTGTAGCCGACGGCCGCGGCGGCCTCGCGGTTGTCCTTCAGCTCGACGTAGCGGGCGGCGTCATAGAGCACCTTGACGTAAGGGCAGGGGCCGGCGTTGCGCAGGGCCGGCAGAGGCGCCTGCTTGTCGCCCCATTCGTCGTCCTTCTTCTTCTTCGCGTCCGGGTCCTCTTCGCCGCCGCCACCGCGGCCACCACCACCACCACCACCACCGCCGCCGCCGCGGCCCTGGGCGAACGCCGAGGTCGCGGGCAGGGAAATCCAGGCGACGGCCAGGACCAAAGCGCAAATAAGGGGGCGGCGCATGGGCGCTCCACAGGGTAGGGCGGGGAAGACCCGCCGGAACGGTTATGCTAGTTGGTCACTTAGATACCGGCTTCTCCCTCGCGCCGCAACGCGCGCGGACCGTGGCAGCGGCCGGTGGCGTAATTTCTCTTTGGATTCGGTGAGATGAACGTTTTGGTCCGGCCCGCGCTCAAGGTGCTCCTCGCCAGCCCCCGGGGCTTTTGCGCAGGCGTCGAGCGGGCGATCCAGATCGTCGAGCGGGCCATCGAGAAGTATGGCGCGCCGATCTATGTGCGCCACGAGATCGTGCACAACGCCTATGTGGTCGAGCGCCTGCGCAGCATGGGCGCGGTGTTCATCGACAGCGTGGAGGACTGCCCGGCCGACCGGCCGCTGGTGTTCTCCGCCCACGGGGTGCCCAAGTCGGTTCCGGCCGAGGCCGACCGGCGCGGCGTCTTCTACCTGGACGCCACCTGTCCCCTGGTCTCCAAGGTGCATATCGAGACCCAGCGGCATTTCGACGACGGGTTGCATGTTCTGCTCATCGGCCACGCGGGCCATCCGGAGGTGCTGGGCACCATGGGCCAACTGCCGTCCGGCGCGGTGACGCTGATCCAGACGATCGAGGACGTGCGGGCCTTCACGCCTGCCGACCCCGAGCAACTGGCCTTCGTCACCCAGACCACCCTGTCCGTGGACGACGCGGCCGGGATCGTGGCCGCGCTGCAGGCGCGCTTCCCGGCCATCTCCGGGCCGGTGAAGGAAGACATCTGCTACGCCACCACAAACCGCCAGGAGGCGATCAAGCGGATGGCGGGCGGCTGCGACCTGGTGCTGGTGGTGGGCTCGCCGACCTCGTCCAATTCGCTGCGGCTGGTGGAGGTGGCCCTGCGCGCCGGCGCGCGCGACGCCAAGCTGGTCGACGACGCCTCGCAGATCGACTGGGTCTGGCTGAACGGGGTCGCCGCCGTCGGGCTGTCGGCAGGCGCCTCGGCCCCGGAGATCCTGGTGGACGGGGTGATCCAGGCCCTGCGCCAGCGCTACGACCTAGTGGTCGAAGAGGTCAGCCCGACCCGCGAGAACGTCACCTTCAAGCTGCCGCGGGTGCTGTTGGAGAACTAACGCCCCGTCACCCTAAGTTGGACCGTTTTGCGCCACCGCGCCCGCAGGATCGCCGGGCGTTCGGGATAGCGCTCGTCAAGGAACACCGCATCGGCCACCCGGTCTGCCCTGAAGTGGCGGAAGTCCGAGCGTAGCTCGCACCAGGCCACCAGCATCCGCGCATACTCCATATAGCCGATGGCGACGGGCCAGACCGTGCGCTCCGTCTCGGCGCCGTCCTCGGTCCGGTAGA
>JAQGII010000436.1 GCA_028291305.1 Caulobacteraceae bacterium | reverse complement strand
CCTGGCGCTGGCGGGCCCAGGATTGGCCGCCCTGGTCGCGCCGCCGATCCTGGCCCGGGTGATCCAGGCGCACGGCTGGCGCGCCGGTTACCAGGCGATGGCCCTGGTCACCGTCCTCAGCGCGCCGGTCGTGCTCGGCCTGCTGTCGATCGGACGACGCAAGGTCCCGGCCGCCGCCGCCGCCGCGGCGCCGGCCGCCCTGTCGCTGGCGGGCGCCTTGCGCAACCGAATCTTCCTGCGCCTGATGGGCGGCTTCGTGCTGATGTCGGTCGGCGTCGGCGGCCTGAACCTGCACATGATCCCCCTGTTGACCGACGCGGGCTACAGCCTGGGCGATGCGGCCAAGGTGCAGGGGCTGATCGGTCTGTCGGTGCTCGGCGGGCGCCTGGTCATGGGTTACCTGGTCGATCGGATCTTCGCGCCCTGGGTCGCCGCCGCCGCCACCAGTCTGGCGGCGCTGGGCCTGTTCGCCCTGGCCGGCGTCGGACCGGCGGCGGCGCCGCTGGCCGCCATCCTGATCGGGCTGTCGATGGGGGCGGAGGGCGACATCATCGGCTATGTCACCGCCCGCTACTTCGGCCTTGCATCCTATGGCCAGCTCTATGGCCTGCTGTTCGGCGCCTACACCGCCGGACTTGGCATCGGCCCCTTCATCCTGGCCTTGGGGGAGGAGGCGTTCGGCTCCTACAGGCCCGCGTTGTGGATATGCGGCGGCCTGTTGCTGGCCGGCGCCGCGCTGATGGCCGGCGCGCCCCGGTTCGGCGCGGTCGTCCCGCCGTCGCCGCGCCCGGCCCCGGTCCTCCCCAGCCGATAAGGAAAAGGAGCGGCCTGCTGCTGCGGGCCGCTCCTTTGGTCGTGCGCGTCTGACGGGCCCTAGTTGGCGGGGGTCATCGTCTTGGTTTCGACGGGGACGTCCTTGGCGGTGAGGCCGGCGTAGAGGATGACGTCCTTGCGGGCGGCCTTGACCTTGTCGACCGCGGCGGGGGTGACGGGGGCGCCCCAGAAGTAGAGGCGCTGCAGTCTGGGCAGGGCGGACACCTGGGCGAAGCCGGCGTCGGTCACCTTGGTGTTGACCAGGTTGACGTAGGTCAGCGTCTTGACGCCGGCGATGTCCTTGGCCGCGCCGTCGGTGATGTCGTTGGCCTCCAGGCGCAGGTGGCGCAGGTTGGGGAAGCCGGCGGCGATGGTCTTGACCATGGCGTCGGTGACGCCGGCGTGGCGCAGGTTGAGGCGCAGCACCTGCGGGCCGAGCTTGGCCAGGTCGGCGATCGCCGCCTCGGTCACCGGCTTGCGCGCCACATAGTCGACATCCACCAGGTTGGAGGCCTTGGCCACCTTGCGGACGATGAAGCCCTCGGCCACCACCTTGTCGATCTGCGCCTTGTCGGCCGCCGCCACCGTGGGCAGGGGCGCTTCGGAGGCCGCGCCGCCGCCGTTGTCGGCCTGCTCCTCGCCGCCGGCGCCACCGCCGATCAGCGACTGCAGGGCGCTGGAGGCGCCCGCCGTCAGCCTCAGGCTGGACACCGGCGCGCTCTTGGGCGCGCCCTGCGAAATCCACCAGCCGATCGCCGCCACCTGGCTCTTGGTCAGCGGCGTCTTGCCGTCCTTGGGCATGAAGTTCATGTCGTCGGGGCTCAGGCTGACGCGGTGGAACAGGTCGCTCTTGTCGGCGCTGCCGGGGCTGATCACCGGCCCGTCCTTGCCGCCCTTCATCAGGGTGTCGTAGCTGGCCACCGAGAAGCCGCCGCTCTTCTTGGAGTCGTTATGGCAGTTGGCGCAGCGCTGCTGCAGCGCGGGGCCGACCACGTCCAGGTAGATGTCGGCGCTGGCCACGTCCTTGGGCTTGGGCCGCGGGCCGGCGATCGGCGGCAGGCCGGCCAGCTGGCGCACCGGGTTGGGCGCGTATTCCACCAGGTAGGTCTCGCCGTGGGTCAGGTTGCCGCCCAGGTGGCCGGTGACGAACATCAGGGCCACCACCACCAGCACCGGCGCGACCCACAGCTTGGCGTAGGCCCGGTCCAGCAGACCGTCGCGGGCGAAGATCGGCTGCACCAGGCGGTAGAGGGGCCGCACCGTCTTCTCCGAGCCCGCCCACACCGGCCACACCGTGGCCGGATGCATGCGCAGGCGCAGGACGGCCACCACGCAGGTGGCGATGCACAGGCTGGTCCCCGCCACGCGGTGGGCGTCCACCGCCGGCATGTCCTGGAAGCTGGCTTCGGTGGCGTGCATCAGCCCCAGCACCACCGTGCCGATGGCCGACAGCGCCCCCGCCACCCAGGTCGGGCCCACGGCGCCTTCCAGGAACTTGAACGGCTTGAACCGGACCAGCACCTCGAGCGCCACCGCCAGGGTCAGGATGCCCAGCGGCAGGTGCACCATCAGGACGTGGAACCGTCCCAAGAACCAAATGAACTGGATCACCTAAGCCGTCTCCCCCGCGCCCTCACCGCTGGGCGCGGATCCAGGTCTTATCCATCTTGAGAGCGCGTCGGCGGCGCTCCGGTCGCATCTTGCGGGGCCGGCGCGGCCGGACCCGGTGTCTTTCCTGTGCAGCATGAGAGCCCCCCAGCCTACTGGCTGAAGGGCTCCAGGCGCGGCGCCTTCGGGAACGGGTCCCTAGGCGACGATCCCCTGCACCACCTTGCCCGCGGTGTCCGTCAGGCGGAAGTCGCGGCCTTGGTAGTGGTAGGTCAGCTGCTTGTGGTCGATGCCCAGCAGATAGAGCACCGTGGCGTTCATGTCGTGCACTTCCACCGGGTCCTTGACCACGTTGTAGCTGAAGTCGTCGGTGACGCCGTAGGCCGTGCCCGGCTTGGTCCCGCCGCCCGCCATCCACATGGTGAAGTTGCCGCCGTGGTGGTCGCGGCCCGAGTTCTCGGTGATGCCGCCCTGGGCGTAGACCGTGCGGCCGAACTCGCCCTTCCAGGTCACCAGGGTGTCGTCCAGCAGGCCGCGCTGCTTCAGGTCGGTGACCAGGGCGGCGGACGGTTGGTCGACGGCCCAGCAATCGGGCGGATGGCGCCGGGCGATGCCGGTGTGGTGGTCCCAGCCCACCTGGATAAGGTTCACGTACTTGACGCCCCGCTCGATCAGCCGGCGGGTCAGCAGGCAGTTGCGGGCGAAGGTGCCCGGCTGATGGACCTGCGGGCCGTACATGTCGAGGATGTAGGAGGGCTCGTCCGACAGGTCGGTCACTTCCGGCACCGAGTCCTGCATCCGGTAGGCCATCTCGTACTGGGCGATCTTGGACAGGATCTCGGGGTCGCCCGTGGTCTGGTACTGGGTGCGCGACAGCTCGCCGATGAAGTCCAGCTGGCCGCGGCGCTCCTCGCGCGACATCCCGTCGGGGTTCTCGACGTACAGCACCGGCGCATTGCCCGAGCGGAACTCCACCCCCTGGTGGTGCGACGGCAGGAAGCCGGCCGACCAGGTGGCCTGGGTGGCGCCCACGCCGGCGGCCTGGAACTGGCTCTTCATGACCACGTAGCTGGGCATGTTGGAGTTGTCGGTGCCCAGGGCGTAGTTGACCCAGGCCCCCGCCGCCGGACGGCCAGGCAGCTGGAAGCCGGTGTGCAGCAGGATGTCCGCCGGGTCGTGGTTGACCTGCGGCGTCCAGATCGAGTGGATGAAGGTCAGGTCGTCGACGATCGAGCCGATGTGCGGCATCAGGTCCGACACCCAGCGGCCCGACTGCCCGTACTGCTTGAAGTCGGCGATCGGCCGCATCAGCGGGAAGGACGACTGGGCGTTGGACATGGCCGAGATCTTGCCGTGGCCCTTGACCGACGGCGGGATCTCCTGGCCGTGACGTTTGATCACCTCGGGCTTGTAATCGAACGTGTCCACCTGGGACACGGCGCCCTTCATGTGGATGTCGATCACCCGCTTGGCCCGGGCCGGGAACTGGCCGGTAGCCAGCTTACCCAGGTCAGGACCCGCGTCGCCGAGAGGCGCAGCGCCGGCGCCCTTGGCCTTCGCCTGGCCGGACCCCAAGAGCTCCGCCGCCGCGATGGCGCCCAGGCCCATGCCCGTGCCCATCATGGCCCGGCGGGTCATGTTCGCCAGCTCGTCGCGTTGAGCTTCCGTCATCTTGTTGCTCATCGTCTTTCCTCCTAGCGAAGGGTGTAGGCGTCGGGCGTGTTCATCACGCCTGCGGTGACAACGGTCATGGCGGCCAGCGTTACCGGGTCGACCGACGGATCGGCCGGCGCGACGCCGTTGGTCAGCAGCTTCTTCACCTCGTCGGGCGACTTGCCCATCCAGGCGATCTCGGCGGCCTTGTAGCGCTTCATCGACGCCAGCTCGGCCGCCTGCGGATGGCGACGCACCGCCAGGCGGAACAGGGTGGTCAGCTGCTGGTCCTCGTTGGCGGAGGACTTGATCGCCCGTTCGGCCAGCTTGCGGTAGGCCTCGATGAACTGGGTGTCGTTGAGCATCACCAGCGCCTGCAGCGGCGTGTTGGAGATCGACCGGTAGACCGTGGCGTTGTTGCGGTCAGGCATGTCGAACACCACCAGGTTGGCCACCGGCGCGTTGCGCTTGATGTAGGTGTACATCGAGCGGCGATGGTTCTGGTCGGCCGGGACGTTGGTCGGATAGACCACTTCGCCTTGCGCCACGCCGTCCCAGATCGCGTCCGGGGCGTAGGGGAACACGGCGTCGCCGCCGACCTTCTTCACCAGCAGGCCCGAGGCGGCCAGGGCGTTGTCGCGCAGGATCTCGGCCGGCATGCGGAAGCGGGGACCGCGTTCCAGCAGGAAGTTGGGCGGATCCTTCTCCAGGGCTTCGCGGCTGACGTTGGAGTTCTGGCGATAGGTCGCCGACATCACCATCAGCTTCTGCATGTGCTTGACGTCCCAGCCCGAGCGGACGAACTCGACGGCCAGGTAGTCCAGCAGCTCCGGATTGGTCGGGATGGCGCCCTGGGTGCCGAAGTCGTCGACCGTCTGCACGATGCCCGTGCCGAAGTGGTTCTGCCACAGGCGGTTGACGTACACGCGGGACGTCAGCGGATGCTTGGGGTCGAACAGCCACTCGGCCAGGCCCAGGCGGTTGCGCGGCAGCTTGTCGCTCCACGGGAACACGCGCGGCAGGGCCTGCGCCGGGACAACCTGCAGGTAGGTATTGTAGACGCCGCGGTCGAGCACATAGTTGGTGCGCGGCATGGGCTGATCGCCGGCCACCTGCATCTGATAGATCGGGCTTTCGACCCGCTGCTCGGCCAGCCGGGCCTCGGTCAGGTCCTGCCAGGCCTTCTGCACGCCGGGCTCCTTCTGGGCCGCGACCTGGATCAGTTCGGCGCGGGCTTCCGGAGTCGGCACCGAGGCGACAGCCGCCGGGTTCTGCAGGTAGGCCACTTCCACCGGCGTCAGCGCGCGGGTGATCACCCGCAGCTCGTCCAGCGCCCCGTCCACCAGTTCCGGACGGTTGAAGTTGGTGCCCATCGACAGGCCGAAGTAGCTGCCGAACAGGCTGTTGCCGCCACGCGGGAAGGTGCTGCGCGTCAGGTGGTCATGCTCGACCTGCATCGGGGCCGGCTTGCCGTCGATATAGATCTTCATGCCCGCGGCGCGGCTGTTGCCGTCGTAGGTCGAGGTCACGTGCACCCAGCGGCCGGTGGGCAGCTTGGAGGTGGTGGACACCTTCAGCTGGTTGGCCGGGGCGTTGTGCGTGATCATGTACTCGACGCGACCGTTGTTCAGGCCCAGCTCGTAGCCTTGGCCGTTCACGCCGCCGTTGTTGTACAGCAGGCTGGCGCCGGGGCCTTCGGGACGGGTGGTGTCCATATAGGGCTTGTCGGTGCGCAGCTTGATCCAGAAGTCGAGCGTGTAGGGTTGGGTGCGCTCGAACTGGCCGATGCTCTGGTCGGTGCCGACCACCGAGTCGTGCAGTTGCACGCCCTGGCCGCGCGCGCCGGGCACGAACTTGACATTGTTGATGTAGGCCGGGGCCGCGCCGGGGATGCCGGACTTGGACCACAGCAACTGTTCTTCCTTC
>JAQGII010000429.1 GCA_028291305.1 Caulobacteraceae bacterium | reverse complement strand
TGCAGAGCGGCGAAGTCAGCCAACTGCACGGCGCCAAGTTCCTGGTCAACTTCCAGGAGCTGTCGTCCACCGGCTACCTGACCAACAACTTCACCCACGGCAACACCCAGATGGTCAAGGGCAGCGTCCCGCTGACCGACAAGATCACCCTGACTGCGCTCTACACCCACACCTTCTATCTCTACAACAAGTCGGATATCGGTGACGCGAGCGTCGCCCAACTCGAGCAGTTCGGAAAGAATTTCTCGCTCGGCAACGACCCGTCGTTGCAGGACTACTACAAATACAACTGGGCGCGGAAGCAGACCAACTTCGAGTACGTAAAGGCCGCCGGAGAGATCGGAGCCGGTTTCGGTTTCGACAACACCCTCTACAGCTACGGCTACGACAACGACACGGAGTCCGGCGCCAACAACCTGGCCGGGCCGTCCGCGAACTTCGTCACGCCGGTCCAGGGGCCCTATCCTGCGCCTGGGGCGGGCTACAGCTCCAAGCTCCAGACGCCCGGCATCCCCGGCTACAGCAAGAAGAACGAGTACGTCGTCACCGGCGACATCGCCAAGTTCACCAAGACCTTCGCCTTCGGCAAGCTCACGGTCGGCTCGC
The DNA here is from genome assembly GCA_028291305.1 of Caulobacteraceae bacterium. GTDB lineage: Bacteria > Pseudomonadota > Alphaproteobacteria > Caulobacterales > Caulobacteraceae > BOG-938. Next base: position 4,926 of record JAQGII010000429.1, on the reverse strand, counting down.
TCTACGAACGGGCCGACAGCTACCGCTACATCGTCGACATCAACGTGCTGAACTGGCAGCCGGACTACCGCGAAAAGGCGGCCAAGCTGCCCGGCCCGTCAGGCGTCTATGTCCAGGTTCCGCTGAACGACCAGTACATCGAGTTCTCGGGCTGGACCCAATATCAGCCCTTCGCCCAGTTCGAATGGAAGCCGACCGACAAGCTGACGATCACGCCGGGCATCAAATACCTGCATTGGGATCTGTCGCTGAACGCGCCCATCGAAAAGCTCGCCAACGGCTCGCAGCCCCTGCAGACGGACCAGGTATTCACCAAGACCCTGCCGTTCCTCACCGCCAACTACCGGATCCAGAACAACTGGTCGGCCTACGCCCAGTACGCGCAGGGCTTCCTGATCCCCAACATCGGCAACCTCTATGTCGGCAGCCTGAGCCAAACCAAGATCCAGCCGCAGGAATCGACCAATTACCAGATCGGCAGCGTATTCAACCTGAACAACCTGTCGCTCGACGGCGACATCTACTACATCGTGTTCAAGCATAAGATCCAATCGTTCACCGACGCGGTGACCGGCCAGCCCTACGACACCAACAGCGGCGGGGCGATCTACAAGGGCGTCGAGTTGCAGGGCGCCTATGTCCTGCCGCACGGCTTCAGCGTGTTCGCCAACTGGTCGGACAACAGCGCGGTCGGCAACGGCGACGCCAGCAACCCGCTGTACAACGGCCACCAACTGACCAGCACGCCGCATTGGACGGCGGCGGCGGGCGTGCGGCTGCAACACGACCACCTGGTGGTGGCCGACGACAGCCTGATCGTGACGCTGAACGACAAGTTCGTCGGGTCACAATACCTGATCAACGCCAGGTGCTCGTCGGCGCCCAACGGCATCTGCGCGGCCAACGCCACGCTGACGCCCGTGACCGGCCTCATCCCGTCCTACAGCCAGGCCGATCTGTCGGTGACCTACCGCATGGGCCGCTACAGCATCGAGGGCCAGGTGCTGAACCTGTTCGACAGCCAGGCGGTGACCCTCGTCAAGGGGTCGGCCCTGCTTCCCGGCAGCTCCGCCTTCGCCCTGACCTCGGCCCAGGGCGGTGGCGCCAACGCGCCCCAGTACCAGGTCCCGCGCAGCTTCCAGGTCACGCTGAAGGCCAAGTTCTAGGCCTCGGACTCCCCCGGTCGGCGAACACAGGTGCGCCGACCTTTTCCTCAAGCCCCCAACCCAGGAATCCCAGATGACCAATCGCCTTGCCCTGCTGGCCATGACCGCGGCGGCCAGCCTCGTCCTTGCCGCCGGCGCCATCGCCGCCGACGCCCCGGCGGCCGCTCCGACCATGGCCCGTCCGGCCAAGACCCTGCACGTGCTGACCCCCGAACAGGTCGATCCGGCCCGGCTGCTGCCGGCCCCGGCGGCGGACGGATCCGACCAGCAGAAGGCCGAACTGGCCGAGGTGCAGCGCCTCTACAAGACCCGCACGCCGGCGCGTCACGCCCAGGCCGATTGGGACGACAAGCACGAAACGGCGGAACTGTTCTTCGCCACCCTCGGACCCAAGTTCGACCTGGCCAAGCTGCCGGCCACCGCGAAGATGCTGGCGGTGGTGGAGAACGAGCAGTCGGTGGTGGCCAACATCGCCAAGCGCCATTTCCTGCGCAACCGGCCCTGGGCCATCGACGCCACCCTGGTCGCCTGCGACTACAAGCCCAACGCCGCGCCCCTGACGTCCTACCCCAGCGGCCACGCCACCCTCAGCTACTCGGAAGGCTACGTTCTGGCGGCGCTGATGCCGGAAAAGGCCACGGCCATCATGTCGCGGGCGGCGGAATACGCCTACAGCCGCGAAGTCTGCGCCGCCCACTACGCCTCCGACACCGAGGCGAGCCATGTCCTGGGCACCGAAGTGGCCATGCTGATGATGCAGAACCCCGGGTTCGCGGCCCAGGTCGAGGCGTCGCGGGCGGAACTGCGCGCCGCCGGTCTGACCAGCCGCTGAGGCCCCGCCGATGGACGCGCGCGTGACCAGACCCAAAGCTGCGCCGCACGCGGGCAGGGCCAAGGCATCCTTGGCCCTGCTGGTGTGGGCGCGGAAGCTGCACCTGTACAGCGGCGTGCTGTTCGCCCCGGCGATCCTGTTCTTCGCCCTGACAGGGCTGATCCAGGTGTTCGACCTGCACAAGGCGCAGCCCGCCGCGGGCTACCAGCCGGCCGGGGCGATCCTGCGCCTGGCCGCGCTGCACAAGGACCAGACCTTCGCCTTGCCGCACAAGGCCGACGCGGTCGGCGGCGCGCGCCCGGCCCCGCGCGGGCCCAAGCCGATCGGATGGGCCCAGGCCCTGCTGAAAGGCTTCGCCGCGGCGGTTGCGGTCGGGCTGGGCATCACGACGTGCCTGGGCGTCTACATGGCCTACAGGTTCAACCGCAATCGGTGGGTGATCTGGACCCTGCTGGCCGCCGGGGTCGCCGTTCCCCTGATGCTTGTCGCCTCGGTTCCGGGCGCCCCTTGAGTGAAGAGTCCATCCCTTCGCCACATCCGTGCCCCCTATTTCGGTGATCAAACCGGCGCAGGACATGACTCCAGGAAAGTCGCCCTTCTGGAACGACGGCCGCAGCGGTCGAAGCCGCGGCGCCGCGGGGCCCGGTGCTGCTGGTCATCGGAGACGTGGCGGCAAAGGCGGCAAACCGGGGGGCTTCAACGCGCCCCTTCGCCGCTTTCGGCTGAATGTCCGGTTCTCGACGGTTCGCGAACGTCCGGTACGCAAATCGACAGCATGCTCGATGTCCACGCGGTCGAACCGCCATCGCTAAGGCCGCAGCCGACCGTGTTTCGAAGAGCAAACGGAGCGGCTGAAGAATATTTTGTCAAAGTGACCGTCAAAGTGCGAGGGGCGCTTTGTTCCAGGCTAACCCATTGAAAAAATTGGAGGCCTGGGCCGGAATCGAACCGGCGTGCACGGATTTGCAGTCCGCTGCGTAACCACTCCGCCACCAGGCCATCCTGTACGCCGTCCGGGCAAGCCGAACGCTGGGCGGACCGCCGACCTAACAGAAGGCGCTTTGCCGGGCAATCGCCCCCGCGATCCGATCGCCCGATTGCCAGGCTCCCCGTTGCCTTGGGGTCGGGCGCGGCCCTATAAGCGGCCTATCTTCAAGATCGCGCGACTCTCCGCCCAGGGCCCTTCATGACGTTCGATTTCCAAGCTGCGCGGCTGACCATGGTCGAGAGCCAGGTCCGCACCAGCGATGTCACCGACTACCTGGTCCAGGACGCCATGCGCATCGCCCCGCGCGAGATCCTGTGTCCCCTCGGCAAGAAGGCCATCGCCTACGCTGACGCCGACCTCGAATACGCTCCGGGACTGTACCTGCTGCGCCCGCGCGCCGTGGGCAAGCTGCTGCAGGCCGTCAAGCCCGAGGTCCACGAGAAGGCGCTGTGCATCGCCGCCCCCTACGCCGCCCTGGTGCTGCGCACGGCCGGCCTGGAGGTCGACGAGATCGCCGCCGACCAGACGCCGGCCAGGGGCGCCTACGACGTGGTCGTCAGCGAGGGCGCGGTCAGCGAGGTTCCGGCCGCGTGGACGGCCGCGCTGCGCGAAGGCGGCCGCATGGCGGTGATCGTGCGCGAGGGCCCGATGGGCAAGGCGCGCCTCTACGTCAAGAAGGATGGCCTGGTGGCCTCCTGCGAAGTGTTCGACGCCGCGGCGCCCTTCCTGCCGGGCCATGAACCCAAGGTCCAGTTCGCCTTCTGATCGGGCCCCGCCCGCCGGCCATCCGCTTTCCGGTCGATCTCGATGACTGCAATGGCGGCGCCAATTGCAGGAAGGTCCGCTCACGCTTAGGCTGAGCGTCGCCTGTAGGCGATTCCCCGGACGGTGCGATGTCTGAAAACACTCAAGAACCGACGATGGAAGAAATCCTGGCGTCTATTCGCCGGATCATTTCCGAGGACGACGCTCCCGCCGAGGGGGAGGCGGCGACCGCCGCCGCGCCGGTCATCGCCTCGCCCGGCGGGGACGAGCCGGCCGCCGAAGAGGACATCCTCGAGCTGACCGACCGCATCGACGAGCCGATGGAGGTGGAGGTCCCGCTCGACGCGAGCGACCTGGAGGTGATTGCGCCGCGCGACTACGAGCCCGCCTACGCCTCGGCTTCGGTCGCCGCGGACGAGCCCCTGGTGGGACCGGCGGCGACCAGTTCGGCGGCGTCGGCCTTCGGCGCCCTGGAACGCAGCGTGATGATGCCGGTCGGCGGCCGCACGCTGGAGGACGTCGTGCGCGAGATGCTGCGCCCGATGCTTAAGGGCTGGCTCGACGAGAACCTGCCGTCCATCGTGGAGGCCCAAGTCTCCGCCGAGGTCGAACGGATCGCCCGCCAGCGCCGCTGATCCTGCTTATCGCTATCGTGCTCTAGTCGTCGTTTGCTATAGGCGGCGCATCCGCGCGTTCCGCGCCGTCGCCAAATTGTGATGCTCGAAAAAACCTTCGATCCGAAATCCGTCGAACCGCGCCTCTACCGACAGTGGGAAGCGTCCGGCGCCTTCGCGCCCAAAACCGACGCGAGCGCCCAGGCGTTCAGCATCGTCATCCCGCCGCCGAACGTGACCGGCTCGCTGCATATCGGCCATGCGCTGAACAACACCCTGCAGGACGTGCTGACCCGCTTCCACCGGATGCGCGGGGAAGCGGCCCTGTGGCTGCCGGGCACCGACCACGCCGGCATCGCCACCCAGATGGTGGTCGAGCGCCAGCTGGCGGCCGCGGGCGCCGTCGGCCGCCGCGAGATGGGCCGCGAGGCCTTCGTCAAGAAGATCTGGGAGTGGAAGGCGGAGTCCGGCGGGACCATCGTGCGCCAGCTGCGCCGGCTGGGCGCCAGCTGCGACTGGAGCCGCGAGCGCTTCACCCTGGACGAGGGCCTGTCGGCCGCC
>JAQGII010000409.1 GCA_028291305.1 Caulobacteraceae bacterium | reverse complement strand
CAGCACCGAGGGGTTGGAGGTGTTGGTGCAGGAGGTGATGTCGGCGATCACCACGTCGCCGTTGCCGATCTCGAACGTCTCGCCCTGCACGGCGGTGCGCGGGGCGTCGGACTGCTTGCCGAAATCGCCGGTCAGGGCTTCCTCGAACTTCACCGCGGCTTCGGACAGCAGCACCCGGTCCTGCGGGCGCTTGGGCCCGGCCAGGGACGGCATGACGGTGGAGATGTCGAGCTCGATGGTGTCGGAGAATACGGGGTCGGCGTAGCCGTCCTCGTACCACAGGCCCTGTTCCTTGGCGTAGGCCTCGACCAGCGCCACGCGCGCGGGGTCGCGGTTGGTCTTGGTCAGGTAGTCGATGGTCGACCGGGTGACGGGGAAGAAGCCGCAGGTGGCGCCGTATTCCGGGGCCATGTTGGCGATGGTCGCCTGGTCTTCGAGGGTCAGATGCGCCAGGCCGGGGCCGTAGAATTCGACGAACTTGCCGACCACGCCCTTCTTGCGCAGCATCTGGGTGACGGTCAGCACCAGGTCGGTGGCGGTGGCCCCTTCCGGCAGGGCGCCCGACAGGTGGAAGCCGATCACTTCGGGGATCAGCATGGGGATGGGCTGGCCGAGCATGGCCGCCTCGGCCTCGATGCCGCCGACGCCCCAGCCCAGCACGGCCAGGCCGTTGATCATGGTGTTGTGGCTGTCGGTGCCGACCACGGTGTCGGGATAGGCGACGTCGCCGTTCAGCCACACCGTCTGGGCGAGGTATTCCAAGTTTACTTGGTGGCAAATTCCGGTGCCCGGGGGCACCACGCGGAAGTTGTTGAAGGCCGACGAACCCCAACGCAGGAAGTTGTAGCGCTCGAGGTTGCGTTCATACTCCTTGGCCACGTTCTGCTCGAACGACTTGGGCGTGCCGAAATTGTCCACCATCACCGAGTGGTCGATGACCAGGTCGACGGGGGTGAGGGGATTGATCTTCTCCGGGTCGGCGCCCAGGGTGGTCATGGCGTCGCGCATGGCGGCCAGGTCGACCACGGCCGGAACGCCGGTGAAGTCCTGCATCAGCACGCGGGCCGGGCGGAACGAGATTTCGTGCTCGACCTTGCCGCGGTTGTCGAGCCAGGCGGCCAGGGCCTTGAGGTCGCCTTCGGAGACCGAATCACCGTCTTCGTTGCGCAGCAGGTTCTCCAGGAGGACCTTCATCGTGACCGGCAGGCGCGACACGCCGGTCAGGCCGGCGGCTTCCGCCGCGCGCAGGCTGTAGTACTGATAGGTCTTGTCACCGACCGTAAGGTCTTTGCGAGTGTGCAGGCTGTCGATAGACGGCATGGAATGAGGATCCTCTGTCTGTTCAGGGCCGCCCGAAATCCGGTCGCGGGATCGCGCGCGAAACAGATCGGACACACAGCGTCCGGTCCTGCGCAGCGGTGGGCCCGCGCGGCCGCGGGTTTCATAGCGGCCGGGAGGGTTCTCGTCCATGTGCGGCGTGAGCCCGGCGAGCGTCACTTTGCCCTGCGGGCCGCGGGCGCGTCATGATCGCTGAGCTGCAGATCGAAAACCTGGCGATCGTGCGCGGCGACCGGCTGCTGTTCGAGGGGCTGGATTTCACGCTTCAGGCCGGCCAGGCGATGTCGCTGACCGGACGCAACGGGGCCGGCAAGACCTCCCTGCTGCGCGCCATCGCCGGCTTCCTGCGCCCGGCCGAGGGCCGCATCTCATTTCGCGGACCGGCGGGACTGCTGGAGCCCGAGGAGGCCCGCGCCGGCGGGCTGCACCTGGCCGGGCACCACGACGGGCTGAAGACCAACCGCCTGGCGAACGACGAATTCCTGTTCCAGGCGCGCTGGACCGGGGCGGACGCCGCCGGCATCGAGCGGGCGCGCGCGGCGCTGGACCTCGACGTGATCGCCGACCTGGAGGTGCGCAAGCTGTCGGCCGGCCAGCGCCGCCGGCTGTCCCTGGCGCGGCTGATCTCCAGCCCCCGGCCCCTGTGGCTGCTGGACGAGCCCCTGGCCCCGCTGGACGCCCTCCACCGGGCCGGCTTCGGCCGGATGATGTCCGACCACCTGGCGGGCGGCGGCATGATCCTGGCCGCCGTGCACGATCCCCTGCCGATCCCTTCATTGTCGCTCGAGGTGGGGGCGTGAAGGGTTTCGCCGTCCTGCTGCGCCGCGAACTGGCCATGGCCTGGGGCCGCGGCGGGGGCCCCGTGGTGGCCGTCGCCTTCTACGCCTGCGTCGCCACCCTGCTGCCCCTGGCGGCGGGGGCCTCGCCCCAGAGGCTGGCGGCCGTGGCCCCGGGTTCGGCCTGGGTCGCCCTGGCGCTGGCTTCCCTGCTCTCGCTGGAGCGGCTGTTCGAGCGGGACTACGAGGATGGCGCGCTCGACCTGCTGGCCCTGGGGCCGGTCCCGCTGGAGATCGTCTCGGCCAGCAAATGCCTGGCGCAGTGGATATCCACCGGCCTGCCGCTGGCCCTGTTCACCCCCGTCGCCGCCACTGCCCTGGGCGCCGGCCCGAACCTGATCCCGCTGACCTTCGTCAGCGCCCTGCTGGGCGGGCTCGGATTCGCCTTCGTCGGCGGCATCGGCGCGGCGCTGGCGCTGGGCAGCCGGCGCGGCGGGGTGTTGATCGCGGTGATCGTCCTGCCGCTGTTCGCGCCGCCCGTGATCTTCGGCGGCGGCGCGATCGAGGCCTTCGCCAGCGGGCTCAACTGGACGCCGGGATTCCTGCTGCTGGGCGCCTACAGCCTGGCCGCCGCGGCGCTGGGGCCGTTCGCCATGGCCGCGGCCTGCCGCAACGCCCTGTCGTGAGGGGGATTGCGTCTCGAACCACGCATCGTCTTGCCGCCGCAACAGCCGGGTTCTATCTGAAGACCATGGGTATGATC
>JAQGII010000386.1 GCA_028291305.1 Caulobacteraceae bacterium | reverse complement strand
CACCTCAGCCTGACCGACGACCATCCCTACGCCCAGGCCTTCGTGGTCATCGAGGCGGTGCCGCAATAGCCGCGGAGAAGGCCACAGGACCCATGGATTGCGGTCTCAACCCCTTGATCGGCTTGCCGTGAGGCCGCCAACCGACTAGCAAGAACCCAAGCCTGCGTAGCCGGCGTAGCCTTTCGAGAGACCGGTCCTCATGTCCTCCGCCAGCAAGACGGCCCCCCGCGCGGCCCGCACGCGCGCGACCAACGAAATGGTCGAAGTCGGGAAGACCGTTTTCTACGCCCTGCTGATCGCCCTGGTCCTGCGGGTGCTGCTGTTCCAGCCCTTCACGATCCCGTCGGCGTCGATGGGGCCGACGCTGCTGGAAGGCGACTACATCATCGTCTCCAAATACAGCTACGGCTTCTCCAAGCACTCCATCCCGCTGAGCCCGCCGCTGTTCCACGGCCGCATCTTCTCCCACGACCCCGCCCGCGGCGACGTGATCGTGTTCAAGCTGCCGCGCGACAACAAGACCGACTACATCAAGCGCCTGATCGGCCTGCCCGGCGACCGCATCCAGGTCAAGCACGGCACGGTGTTCATCAACGACAAGCCGATGGCCCAGATGCCGCAGGGCCAGACCACCATCGACCTGGGCGGATTCCTGACCAAGGCCGATGTGCTGCGCGAGACCAACCCCATCGGCCGCGCCTACCTGACCTATCAGGTCGACCCGACCCAGCCGCCGGAGAACACCGACGTCTACGTCGTGCCCGAGGGCCACTACTTCTTCATGGGCGACAACCGCGACAACTCGCTGGACAGCCGCTTCCCGCAGGAGAACGACGGTGTGGGCTTCGTCCCGGCGGAGAACCTGGAAGGCAAGGCCCAGATCATCCTGCTGTCCTGGAACAAGGGCGCGGCCCTGTTCAAGCCCTGGACCTGGGTGATGGACGCGCGCCCCAGCCGCTTCTTCAAATACCTCTACTGACCATGCCCGCCGAAAATTCCAGGGCCGCCGCGATCGCCGCCCTGGAACGGCGCCTGGGGCTCGCCTTCTCCGACCAGGAACTGCTGGAGCGGGCCCTGACCCATTCCAGCGTCGGGGACGGGGCCAAGCGCGTCAGCGACAACGAGCGGCTGGAGTTCGTCGGCGACCGGGTGCTGGGCCTGCTGGCCGCCGAACGGCTGGCCGAGCTCTATCCGCAGAGCAGCGAGGGGGACCTGGCCCCGCGCCTCAACGCCCTGGTCAGCCGCAAGACCTGCGCCGTCGTGGCCCGCGGCATCGACCTCGGCGCCGCCCTGCGCCTGTCGCCCGCCGAGACCAAAGCGGGCGGGCGCGACAAGGACTCCATCCTGGCCGGCGCCTGCGAGGCGCTGATGGCCGCCCTCTATCAGGAGGGGGGCCTGCCGGCCGCCCGCCGCTTCTTCCTCGAACAGTGGGCCGATCCGATCCGCGAGCTGGGCGCGCCCCGGCCGCTGGACCCCAAGACGGCGCTGCAGGAGTGGGCGCAGGGCCAGGGCAAGCCCCTGCCGGCCTACGCCGTGGTGGAGCGCAAGGGCCCCGACCACGCCCCGACCTTCACGGTCGAGGCCCTGGTCGCCGGCCTGACGCCGGCGCGGGCGCAGGGCCGCTCGCGTCAGGAAGCAGAGAAAGCGGCCGCCCAGGCCTTGTTGCAACGGGAAGGCGCGGCATGAGCGACAACGAGACCAGGCGCGCGGGCTTCGCCGCCGTGATCGGCGCGCCCAACGCGGGCAAATCGACCCTGGTGAACCGGCTGGTCGGGTCCAAGGTGTCGATCGTCACCCAGAAGGTGCAGACGACCCGCTTCCCCGTGCGCGGCGTGGCCATGCATGGCGCGGCCCAGATCGTGCTGGTGGATACCCCCGGCATCTTCACCCCCCGCCGGCGCCTCGACCGCGCCATGGTCCGCTCGGCCTGGAGCGGCGCCGAGGACGCGGACGTGGTGGTGCACCTGGTGGACGTGGCCGGCGAGATCCTGGTCGAGGAAGGCTCGGCCAAGGCCGGCGAGAAGCGCTCGGCGTTCGACGTGCAGTCCATCGTCGAGGGCCTGAAGGGCGCCGGCAGCAAGGCCATCCTGGCCCTGAACAAGATCGACGGGGTCAAGCGCGAGAAGCTGCTGGCCGCCTCACAGGCCCTGTTCGAGACCGGCGTCTATACCGAGGCGTTCATGATCTCGGCCCTCAACGGCTCGGGCGTCGACGACCTGAAGGCGCGGCTGGCCGAGCTGATGCCCGAGGGGCCGTGGCTCTACCCCGAGGACCAGTCCGCCGACATCCCCGCGCGCCTGCTGGCCGCCGAGATCACCCGCGAGAAGATCTACCTGCGCCTGCACGAGGAGCTGCCCTATTCGGCCAGCGTCGAGACCACCGCCTTCACCGAGACCGCCAAGGACGGCGGCGCGCGCATCGAGCAGACCATCTATGTCGAGCGCGAGGGCCAGCGCCCGATCGTGCTGGGCAAGGGCGGCCAGACCCTGAAATGGATCGGCGAGGCCTCGCGCACCGAACTGACCGAGATCTTCGAGCGGCCGGTCCACCTGTTCCTGCACGTCAAGGTCAAGGAGAACTGGGCCGAGGAACGGGGCCTCTACAACGACATGGGGCTGGACTTTGACGTTTGAGATTATCCGCGAGGGCTAGATGGACTGGGAGGACGACGCCTATGTGCTGTCCGCCCGCGCCCACGGCGAGAGCGGGGCCATCGTCGACCTGCTGACCAGCGAGCACGGCCGCTGGGCCGCCCATGTCGCCGGCGGCGCCTCGCGCAGGATGAAGCCCTTCCTGCAGGCGGGCGCCCGGGTCGTGGCGCGCTACCGTTCGCGGGTGTCCGAACAGCTCGGCTCGGCGGTGCTGGAGCCGGTCGGCGAGGGGCCCTCCAGCCTGTTCGACGATCCCGACGCCCTGGCCGGCCTGTCGGCCGCCGCGACCGTGGCCGGCGGGGCCCTGCCCGAGCGCGAGGCGCACCCCGGGGCCTTCTTCGGCCTGGAGGCCCTGATCCTGTCCCTGGCCGCGCCCGACATCTGGCCGGCGGTCTATGTGCGCTTCGAGGCGGGGCTGCTGCAGGAGCTGGGCTTCGGCCTGGACCTGTCCAAATGCGCCGCCACCGGCTCGACCGACGACCTGATCTACGTCTCCCCGCGCACCGGCCGCGCGGTCAGCGCCAAGGCCGGCGAGCCCTACAAGGACAAGCTGCTGCGCCTGCCGCCGTTCCTGCTGGGCGCCCAGGCGGGCCTGTCGGAGGGCGACGTGGACGCCGGCCTGGCCCTGACCGGGCATTTCCTCGAGCAGTTCGTGTTCGGCCCGCTCAACCGCCCGCTGCCGCCCGCAAGGGTGTGGCTGGTGGACCGGCTGCGGGAGAAGGGGCGGGTTTAGGGCGGCGCGAATGGCGAATTGGCGGACTAAGACCGTGTCTGGTCAGGTGGAAGGCGGACATTGGCTTTCGGAGCCGCCGACTTATAATCTGGGATGATGACGGCCTCGTTCATCACGATGCGAAAACTGCTTCAAATGCAGCCGGGCGCTCCCTTGTGGCCGGAGGGCGTCCGTGTTGTCTCGTTCATCCCTGAACAACACGCCGAGGCAGTCCACCAACTGCTGGCACGGGCTTACGAGACCGGCGGAGGCCATATCGCTCCGTTCGCGCTTTGGTGGGAAGAACTCAAAAGCGACGACGAGTACGACCCCGCGCTCGTGTTTCTGGCCACAGACGGCTGCGGCTCGCTTGTCGGTGTGGCGCAGTGCTGGACGAGCGCCTTCATAAAGGACCTCGCAGTCGCCGAGGGATGGCGTCGCCACGGCGTGGCCACGACGCTCCTACAGCACGCTTTCGACGTGTTCAGAATGCGCGGCGCGCCTTGGGTAGACCTCAAGGTCGAGGTCGGAAATCCCTCCGAGGCCGAGTGTCTCTATCGGAAGGTCGGAATGACGCCGATGGATGTTGGCTGAGAGTGGTCGCCCCGCGTCGTCGGCCAACGAACGGACGTTCCCAAGGGCTCTTCCGGGGGTCGAAAGCTGACCTGAAGGCGTCCTCCCCCGCTTGCGGGGGAGGGGGACCCGAAGGGTGGAGGGGGCGTGCCGCGACCGCTACGTTTCAAGTGCGCTGTGGAACACACCGTGCGCCGGCATGCCCCCTCAGTCACTTCGTGACAGCTCCCCCGCGAGCGGGGGAGCACGCCTAGCGACAAAGGCCCCAGGGGTTTGACGGATCAGCAGTGGAGAACATCTCCAGAATCTGATTCTGTGCGCCCATGAATAAGCCTGTCCTTCCCGGCGGCGACGGCGACCGCATCGTCGACGAGCCGATGGCCGAGGCGCTGTCCAAGCGCTACCTGGCCTACGCCCTGTCCACCATCACCAACCGCGCCCTGCCGGACGTGCGCGACGGCATGAAGCCGGTGCACCGGCGGCTGATGTACTCCATGAGCCTGATGCGGCTGGACCCGCAGACCAGCGCCAAGAAGTGCGCCCGCGTGGTCGGCGACGTGATCGGCCGTTTCCACCCGCACGGCGACGTGGCGGTGTACGAGGCGATGGTGCGCCTGGCCCAGGACTTCTCGCAGCGCTATCCGCTGGTCGACGGCCAGGGCAACTTCGGCAACATCGACGGCGATAACGCCGCGGCCATGCGCTACACCGAGTGCCGCCTGACGGTGGCGGCGCAGCTGCTGATCGACGGCATCGACGAGGACGCGGTCGATTTCCGCGACACCTACGACGGCGAGGACCACGAGCCGGTCGTCCTGCCCGCCGGCTTCCCCAACCTGCTGGCCAACGGCTCGTCCGGCATCGCGGTCGGCATGGCCACCTCGATCCCGCCGCACAACGCCGGCGAGCTGATCGACGCCTGCCTGCTGCTGCTGCAGAGGCCGGAGGCGAGCATCGCCGACCTGATGGAGCGGGTGCCGGGCCCGGACTTCCCCACCGGCGGCATCATTGTCGAGCCGGCGTCCTCGCTGCGCGAGGTCTATGAGACCGGCCGCGGCGGGGTGCGCACCCGCGCCCGCTGGACGCGCGAGGACGACGCCCGCGGCATCTACCGCATCGTGGTCACGGAGATCCCCTACCAGGTGCGCAAGGCCGATCTGGTGGAGCAGCTGGCCGACCTGATCGAGCTGAAGAAGGCGCCGCTGCTGGGCGACGTGCGCGACGAGTCCGCCGAGGACGTGCGCCTGGTGATCGAGCCCAAGTCGCGCAACGTCGAGCCCGAAGTGCTGATGGAGAGCCTGTTCAAGCTCTCCGACCTGGAGACCCGTTTCCCGGTCAACCTCAATGTGCTGGACGCGCGCGGCACGCCCGGCGTGATGAACCTGAAGCAGGCCCTGGTCGCCTTCCTGGACCACCGGCGCGAGGTGCTGGTGCGCCGCGCCCGCCACCGGCTGGCCAAGATCGAGGCCCGGCTGCACGTCCTGGAAGGCCTGCTGATCGTCTACCTCAACCTGGACGAGGTGATCCGCATCGTCCGTTTCGAGGAGCAGCCCAAGGCCAGGCTGATCGAGACCTTCGCCCTGACCGAGATCCAGGCCGACGCCATCCTCAACACCCGCCTGCGCCAGTTGGCCAAGCTGGAGGAGATGGAAATCCGCCGCGACCATGCCAGCCTGTCCGAAGAGCGCGACGGGCTGAACGCCATGCTCGGCTCGGACAAGGAGCAATGGAAGCTGGTCGGCGCCGGCCTGCGCGCCGTGCGCGACGTGCTGGGCCAGGGCACGGTGCTGGGCAAGCGCCGCTCGACCTTCGCCGACGCGCCCCTGGTGGACGCCACCGCCGCCATCGAGGCCATGATCGTGCGCGAGCCGATCACCGTGATCCTGTCCGAACGGGGCTGGATCCGGGCGCAGAAGGGCAGGGTGGAGGACCCCTCCGAGCTGAAGTTCAAGGAGGGCGACAAGCTCGGCTTCCTGGTCCCGGCCGAGACCACCGACAAGCTGCTGATCTTCGCCTCCGACGGCCGCTTCTTCACCATCCCCTGCGACAAGCTGCCCTCGGCCAGGGGCCACGGCGAGCCGCTGCGGCTGATGATCGACCTGGACGACCGGGTCGGCATCGAGGCGGTGTTCCCGCACAAGGCGGGCCGCAAGCTGATCCTGGCCTCGAGGCAGGGCTATGGCTTCATCATGCCCGAGGACGAGGCCATCGCCTCCAAGCGCGGCGGCAAGCAGGTGCTGACCGTCGACGCCAAGGGCGTGGCGGTCTGCCTGCCGCTGCAGGGCGATCAGCTGGCCGTGGTGGGCGACAACGGCAAGATCCTGGTCTTCCCGCTGGAGGAACTTCCGGAGATGCCGCGCGGCAAGGGCGTCAAGCTGCAGAGCTACCGCGAAGGCGGGCTGCGCGACGCGGTGGCCTTCAACGCCGCCGACGGCCTGTCGTGGATCGATTCCGCCGGCCGCACCCGCGTCCTGGCCGAGTGGCGCGAGTGGGCGGGCAAGCGCGCCGGCGCCGGCAAGGTCGCGCCCAAAGGCTTCCCGACGAGCAAGCGGTTCCGGCCGAAAGCCTGACAAACCGCTCGCCCCGGCGAAGGCCGGGGCCCAGATGACATAGCGCATCGGCCTTGAATCGAAACGCCGGGGACCTTTCGGGGACCCCGGCGCCATACGATCCGGGTCCCGGCCTTCGCCGGGATCAGCGGAGTGTTATTTCAACGGCGCCTTGGCCAGCGCCGCGGTGATGCAGGCTTCGTCCTTCTCGCCGCCCGGGGCGCCGGAGACGGCGAAGGCGCCGACCATCTCGCCGCCGTTCATGATCGGGACCGCGCCCTGACGGAGGACGCCGATGGCGGGGTCGGCCTTGATCTCGGCGTCCAGCTTGGGGTCGGTCTTGGTTTTGATGAGCAGGTCGCCGCTGGACATCTTGTACTTCATCACGGCGGCGATCTTGGTCTTGGCGATGGCCTGGGTGCGCAGGCCGACGCCGTCGCCGGACAGGAGCACGACGGGGTCGCCGGCGGAATCGGTGATCAGGGCGGTGACCTTGTAGCCATTGGCCAGGCAGGCGGCGACCGCGGCCTGGGCGGCCTGGACG
>JAQGII010000377.1 GCA_028291305.1 Caulobacteraceae bacterium | reverse complement strand
CCCGGTCGACATCGAGGCCATCAAGCCCGGCGCCTTCGTCGCCACCGCCAACACCAACATCGACGACAAGAGCGGCAAGTCGATCGAGCTGCGCATGTTCGAACCGGGCCAGCGCCTGGGCGAGGGCAGCCGGCCGATGGCCCAGCCCAACACGACCATGACCAACGGCACCGTCCAGACCGTCAAGAAGGGCGCGGGCGGACGCGAGCTGGACGTCTCCTATCCCGGCGGCGTGCGCCACATCATCGTGCCGCCGGACGTCAAGGTGATCGGCAGCTTCCCGGCCGAGCGCAGCGCGGTGAAGCCCGGCGTGACCATCACCGCCGTGGCCACGAAGGGCGACGACGGCGTGGCGCGCGGCACGCGGATCTCCATCGCGGAATAAGAGGCGAGGCGTGCCCTCGCCGGTCAGCGCGGGACTGCTGGTCTTCCGCCGGGCCGGCGCCGGGGTCGAATTCCTGCTGGCGCATCCCGGCGGCCCGTTCTGGAAGAACCGGGACGACGGCGCCTGGACCATCCCCAAGGGCCTGGTCGACGACGGCGAGCCGGGCCGCGCCGCCGCCCTGCGCGA
This sequence comes from Caulobacteraceae bacterium, assembly GCA_028291305.1. GTDB lineage: Bacteria > Pseudomonadota > Alphaproteobacteria > Caulobacterales > Caulobacteraceae > BOG-938. The sequence goes on along the minus strand of JAQGII010000377.1, from coordinate 9,152 downwards.
GTTCGAGGAAGAGGTCGGCCAGGGCGTGGCCGGCGACCTGGTGGCGCTGTCCCCGCTGAAACAGAAGGCCGGCAAGGTGATCCTCGCCTGGTTGGTGGAGGCGGACCTCGACCTGTCCGCGGTCAGCAGCAACACCTTCGAGCTGGAATGGCCGAGGGGTTCGGGACGGACGGCGCGCTTCCCGGAGATCGACCGGGTGGCCTACCTGGCCCCGGACGCCGCCCTGGTGAAGATCCTGCCGGGCCAGGCCGGCTTCATCCACGAGGCGCTGGCCCGGCTCGGGATCAGGCGCTGACGCCCTCCGCCCCCACCGCCGTGCGGCGGTAGATCAGCGCCTCGGCCACATGCACGCGGCGCACGGTCGGCGAGCCGTCCAGGTCGGCGATGGTGCGGGCCAGGCGCAGGGTGCGGGTCCAGCCGCGGGCGGTCAGGTGGCCGGCCTCGGCGGCGCGGGTCAGCAGGGCCTTGCCGGGCTCGTCCAGCCCCGCGACGGCGGTCAGCCGCTCGCCCTCAAGTCTGGCGTTCAGATACAGGCCCGGCGCGGCGTCGGCGGCCTGGGCGCGCGCCGTCTGCACGTCCCGGGCCCGGGCCACCCGCGCGGCGGCCTCGGCCGTGCCCTCGGACGGCGGCGGCAGGGCCAGATCGGCGGCGGTCACCGGCGGCGTCTCGATCTGCAGGTCGATGCGGTCCAGCAGCGGACCCGACACCCGGTTGCCGTAGTCGCGCTGGCAGCGCGGAGCCTTGCCGCAGTGGCCCTTGCCCAGCCCGCCGTAGCCGCAGCGGCAGGGGTTCATCGCCGCCACCAGCTGCACCCGCGCGGGGTAGCGCACATGGGCGTTGGCGCGGGCCACCATCACCTCGCCGGTCTCCAGCGGCTGGCGCAGGGAATCCAGCGCCTGGGGCGTGAACTCCGGCAGTTCGTCGAGGAACAACACCCCATTGTGCGCCAGCGACACCTCGCCCGGCTTGACCTTCAGCCCGCCCCCGGTCAGGGCGGCCATGCTGGCGGAATGGTGCGGCGCGCGGAACGGCCGGGCGCGGGTCAGGGCTCCCCTGGCGAGCAGCCCGGCCACCGAATGGACCATGGAGGTCTCGAGCAGCTCGGCCGGCGACAGCGGGGGCAGCAGGCCGGGCAGGCGCTGGGCCAGCATCGACTTGCCGGACCCCGGCGGGCCGATGAACAGCAGGTTGTGGCCGCCGGCGGCGGCGATCTCCAGGGCGCGCTTGGCGCTTTCCTGGCCGCGCACGTCGCGCAGGTCGGGCACGGCCGGGCCGTCGAGCATCTGGCCGGGCCTGGGGGCGCTCATCACCTGCGAGCCGCGGAAGTGGTTGACCACCGAGATCAGCGAGCGCGGGGCGAGGATGCGGGCCTCGCCGGCCCAGGCGGCCTCGGGTCCGTTGGCCTCCGGACAGATCAGGCCCAGGCCCATGGCGTTGGCGGCCACGGCGGCGGGCAGGGCGCCGATCACCGGGGCGATCTGGCCGTCGAGGCCGAGCTCTCCCACCGCGGCCCATTCCTGCAGGGCGTCGATGGGCAGCACCCCCATGGCCGCCATCAGGCCCAGCGCGATCGGCAGGTCGTAATGGCTGCCTTCCTTGGGCAGGTCGGCGGGGGCGAGGTTGACGACGATGCGCCGCGTCGGCAGGGCCAGGCCCAGGCCGGCGAAGGCCGCCCGCACCCGCTCGCGGCTTTCCGTCACCGCCTTGTCGGCCAGGCCGACGATGTAGAACTTCACGTCGCCGCCGGTGAGCTGGACCTCGACCTCGACGCGGCGCGCTTCGACGCCTTCGAATGCGACGGTGACGACCCGTGCGATCATCGAACAAGCCCCCAAGATGGAGAGCGGAGTCGGCGCGGAAAACTGGGGCCCACTTTGCCGCTCCCCGCTCTACCCCTAGCCGTCGACCCCTAAGTTATACACAAGATGAGCAGAAGCCGTTGTCCAGATCAAGAACAAATATGGAACATAATGGAAAGATGTGACACTTCATCGTCAAAATCCTGCGTTCTACGGTGAAGCTTCGTCAATTCAGCGACTTGCGCGGATCTCCTCGATCCGGTCCCAAAGGTGGCCGCTGGCGTCGATGCCGGTGAAGCGCTTCAGCTGCTGAGCGCCGGTGGGGGAGGTGACGTTGATCTCGGTCAGATAGTCGCCGATCACGTCGATGCCGACGAACAGCAGGCCGCGCCGTTTCAGCTCCGGCCCGATGATGGCGCAGAGCTCCCTGTCGCGGGCGGTCAGCTCCACCGCCTCGGCCGTGCCGCCGACCCGCAGGTTGGAGCGCACCTGCCCGGCCGCCGGCACGCGGTTGATCGCCCCGACCGGCTCGCCGTCGACGAGCAGGATGCGCTTGTCGCCCTTGGCCACCGCCGGCAGGAACTTCTGGGCGATGACCGGCTCGCGCCCGATCATGGCGTGCAGTTCCAGCAGGGCGTCGAGGTTGGGGTCGTCGGCCTTCAGCCGCGCCACGCCCGAGCCGCCGCCGCCGTACAACGGCTTCAGCACCATGTCGCCGTGGCGTGCGCGGAAGTCGTAGATGGCCTCGATGTCGGAGGTGACCAGGGTCGGCGGCTGCACGCCCTCGAAGTCGGTGACGAACAGCTTTTCCGGGGCGTTCCTGACCTCGGTCGGGTTGTTCACCACCAGGGTCGCCGGGTGGATCTTGTCGAGGAAATGGGTGGCGGTGATGTAGGCCATGTCGAACGGCGGGTCCTGGCGCATCAGCACCACGTCGAAGTCCGACATGTCGCGCTTCTCCACCTCGCCGGCGGTGAAGTGGTCGCCGAACTGGCGGCGCAGGTGGATCGACCGGCCTCGGGCGTAGACCCGACCCTCCTCGATGGACAGCTTCTCGGGCTGGTAGACCCACAGGGAGTGACCGCGGTCCTGGGCCGTCTCCATCATCAGGAAGGTCGTGTCGGTATTGATGTTGATCCCTTCGATGGGATCCATCTGGATGGCGACCTTCAAGGCCATGGGCTCACCTCGGCAAACGGGACGGCAGCGTTAGCACGGCCCCCGCCGATGCATCTAGGATGTCAGATGCCCGCGTACCACTCGTAGCCCTGGTCTTCCCAGTAGCCGCCCTTGCCCATGCCGATCTTGGCGAAGCTGTCGACCGCCTCGATGCGCATCACATATTTGGCGTGCTTGTAGCCCAGCTGCCGCTCGACCCTGAGCCGGACGGGGGCGCCGTGACCGATCTCCAGCGGTTTGTCGTTGAGGGCGTAGGCCAGCATGGTCTGGGGATGGAAGGCGTCGATCAGGTCGATGCTCTCGTAATAGAAGTCGGTCCCGTCCGGCTGGTCGCTCATGGCGTCGGCGCAGTGGAAGACGATGTAGCGGGCGTCGGGCTTCAGACCGGCGGCCTCGAGCACGGCCGACAGCGGCGTCCCGGTCCATTTGCCGATGGCGCTCCAGCCCTCGACGCAGTCGTGGCGGGTGATCTGGCTGCGGGCCTTGATCGCCTTGAGCTGATCCAGGCTGAGGTTCAGCGGCCGCATGACCTGGCCGTCGACGCGCAGCGTCCAGCCGCGGAAGTCCTGGTCGGCCATCACCTGGTAGTTGGGCGAGGCCGGCAGGGCGGTGCCGTTGGTGCGGAAGGTCGGCGACAGGAAGCGCGGTTCGAACTCGCGGGCCAGGGGCTGGCCCAGCTGCAGCAGCCGCTGGGCGCGGTAGCTGAGGCCCTCGGCGGAGTCGAGGAAGGTGCGGAACGACGGCGCCCTCGACAGCCGGTCGCATCCCGGCAGGAACAGCCCGCCCACGGCGGCCGCGCCGGCGGTGATCAGGCGGCGGCGGGTCGGCGCCAAGCGGCTCACGAGGGCGTCTCCCCGCCGGCTTTCCCGGTCCGGGCGACATACCAGCCGGTGATCATCGAGCGGACCTCGTTCCAGGGGCCGGAGATCAGCACCTCCGCCAGATGCACCACCACGAACAGCACGATCAGGTTGGCGGTGATGAAGTGGAGGGTCCGCGCCGATTGCCGCCCGCCGAACACGTCCAGCAGCACCGGCAGGACGGCGTCCATTCCCGGCGACAGGGTCAGGCCGGTCAGCAGCATCAGCGGCAGGAGGACGAAGATCACCGCCAGGTAGCTGATCTTCTGCAGGGTGTTGTAGCGCGTCGCCGCCTCGCCCACCGGCTGTCTCAGCCGCAGGTGGTCCCAGATGTCCTGGCCCAGGTGGCGGGGCCGCAGCTCGTCCTTGCGCGGCAGCAGGTCCCGCTTCAGGTGGCCGGAGAGGACGGTGTGGATCAGGTAGACCAGGCCGTTGACGACCAGCAGCCAGGCGAAGAAGAAGTGCCAATGGCGGCCGGTGGCCAGGTCCTGGTAGCTGGGCAGGGTCAGCCAGGCGGGGAAGCCGCGCTCGGTGATCTGGCCCCTTTCCTTGGACAGGCCGAACACGCCGGTGGTGCGGAAGGTCCACGGCCCGACCTGGGTCACGCCCACGGCGGCGCCGTTCGGCCCTTCGACCGCCGCCATCGCCAGCACCGCCGGGTCGGCGTTGGCCCCGTACTGACCCCAGTAGAGGCGCGGATGGGCGTTGAAAATCTGCGCCCCGCTCATCAGCAGCACGGTCAGGCACAGGACGTTGATCCAGTGGCCGATGCGCGTCGCCAGCCGGTGCCGGTAGATCGCCACCCCGGCCTTGCCGGGCGCGACCGCGGGCTTGAACGGGGCCGGGATGGTCGTGTCCGGGACCGAACTCAAGCGGGCTCCTCTGCTGGCGGCATGGCGGCTCCCTCGGAGCCGCAGTCCTGCCGGTTGGGCGAGCCTATTTGGCCGCCGCGCCCTTCGCCAGACCCGACTTCATCATGTCGGGGTGCATCTTCGCCATGTCCCTGCAGGTCTGGTCCTTCATCATGACGTCGTTGGGCATCCGTTTGCACGCCAGCATGGCCTCCATGTCCCTGTCGCTGACCTGCAGGTTGGTCGCGCTCGGCTGGCCGGGCGACAACGGCATCCTGGCAGGCGGCGGCTTCGGCTCGCTGGTCTGGGCGAAGGCGCCGCCGAACGCGCAAGTCGCCATGCTCAGGCCGATCAAAGCCGTCGTTGCTATTTTGAACATTTGTGCCTCCTTACCGGGCGGCGTTTCCTTATAGAACCGGCGCCTGGCGCCCGTGCATCTGCGCCATATCAACAAACAGATCGGTCTCTATGTTTGTTGCACAAGCAGATATATTTCTCGCCTTGGCGGTCCATCTTCACGGATCGCGTACGACAAATCCCGATTGTCAATAAAGCGCGCAGGCGCGTCGATTTTACTTGCCCTCAGCCCGGTCCGCCCGGGCCTGGCCGGCTCACGCGGCGGCGAAGCCTAGTTCAGCTTGAGCCGCACCCGCTCGCGGGCGGCGCGGGCGGCGATGCCGGCGCCGCCGTCGAGCGCCTGGGCGCGGGCCAGGGCCTCCAGGCAGCCGGCCAGGGCGCCCTGCCCCTCGCGGGCGGCGGCGACGTCGATCCAGGGCCGGTGGTCGGAGGGGTCGAGCAGGGCTCGGCGCAGGGCGGCGCGCTCGGCGCGGGCGAAGTCGCGGGCCTGCTGGGCGCGGGCGAAGATGTTGTTCTGCAGCCGGATCAGCACCGCGCGGTCCTTGACCGGGGCCATCAGCAGGTCCAGCCGGTCGGCCACGTCGGGGGTGAGTCCGGCGCGCAGGGCCCGGCGCACCAGTTCGGACGGCAGCACCACCCGGCCCTCGCTGAACGGGTCCAGGGCCAGCGGCCCCTCCCGGCTCTCGATGCGCAGCAGGAAGTGGCCGGGGAAATCGACCCCCTCCATCGGCAGGCCGCACCGGCGCGCCGCGTCCAGATAGAAGATGCCCAGCGCCACCGGGATGCCGCGCCGCCGCTCGGCCACCGCGATCAGGTCGGCATTGTCGGGATCGTCGTAGGTGAGCAGGTCGCCGTTGAAGCGGAAATCGCCGCACAGAGTCTCGGCGATGGCCTCCTCGGCGGATTCCATCTCCAGGCGCCGCTTGAGGCGCTCGCCGATCTGTTCGGACAGCGAGCGGATCGCCTCCCCGTCGCGGCCCGGGTCTTCATGCAGCGCGCAGGCCAGCGCGGCCTCGAACAGGGGAAACGCGTCGTCTCCCGCCTGTCCGGCTGCGGCCAGCGTCCGCTCGGCCTCATCCCGCGTCATGCGTCCTCCGCGACCAGCCCGAACCCCGCGGCCTCGTCATCCTTGCGGCCAGGCGTCGGGAATATGACGCGGCCAGCGCCCCGGCGCGAGCGCAACCAGGTCCAAACGCACGATCAAGGGGATGTTTCTCTCCAGACGGGCCGCCAGGGCCCGTCCGGCCCGGCGCAGACGCTCCTGCTGCGCTCCGGTGACGGCCAGCAGGGCCTCCTCGCTGGAGCGCCGCTGCTTGACCTCGACGATGGCCAGAACCGCGCCGCGCAAGCCCACCAGGTCGATCTCGCCCTGCGGCGTGGCCAGCCGCATGCCCAGGATGCGGTAGCCCTTGGCCATCAGCAGCAGGGCCGCCACCCATTCCGCCCGGCGGCCCGACCGGCGCGCCGCCGCGCCCTTGCGTTGTTTCCAGGGACTGGGCGACCCGGGGCCGGGCGCGGGCGCCCTCACCCCTCGTCCTTCATCTCGATCGCGCGGCGATAGAGGTCGCGCCGGTTGAGCCCCAGCGCCTTAGACACCTCCGACGCCGCGTCGGCCGGGCCCAGCCGCTTCAGCGCGTCGGCCAGGGCGGCGTCGGCGTCGTCGACGGTGGCCGCCGCCTCCGCGCCGGGCCCCACCAGGATGACGATCTCGCCCTTGGGCGCCTGCATCCGTGGATCGGCGGCCAGGGCCTCCAGCGTGCCCCTGAGATAGGTCTCGTGCAGCTTGGTCAGCTCGCGCGCCACCACCGCCGGGCGCGGCCCGAACACGGCGGCCATGTCGGCCAGGCAGTCGGCGGTGCGCGAGACCCCTTCGTAGAAGATCAGGGTGGCCCGCAGCGGCTTCAGTTCCTCGAACAGCGCCCGCCGCCCCGCCGACTTGGGCGGCGGGAAGCCGACGAACAGGAAGCGGTCGGTGGGCAGTCCGGCCCCCGCCAGGCCGGCCAGGAGCGCCGAGGCGCCCGGGATGGGATAGACGCGATGGCCGGCCTCGGCCGCCGCCACCACCAGCCGGTAGCCAGGATCCGACACCAGGGGCGTGCCGGCGTCCGACACCAGCGCCACCCGCGCGCCGTCCTTGAGCGCCGCCAGGACACGCGGGCGGGCGGCCTCCGCCTCGTGCTCGTCGTAGCGGATCAGCTTCTGCTTCAAGCCGTAGGCGTGCATCAGCTTGCCGGTGACGCGGGTGTCCTCCACCAGCACCATGTCGGCCTGGGCCAGTACGTCCAGCGCGCGCAGCGTGATGTCGCGCAGGTTGCCGATCGGCGTGGAGACGACATAGAGGCCGGGCTCCAGCGGCTTGTCGGAGAGGCTTGGGGGGGCCGGGGGCATGCTCATGCCCCTGTTTCAGCAGGTCGCGGGGGCCGGGCCAAGCCCTAAGGCCAAAGCCCGTCAGGCGAAAGCTAGGCGGCCGGCGGCGCCTGGGCGGCCATCTGCGGCAGGTCGGCGTCGATACAGGCCCAGCTGGGCGCCTGGGAGGTCCAGATGGTGGCCGAGGGACGGGCGATCTCCGGGTCGTCCAGGGCGCCGGCCCGCACGAAGATCAGATGCGGCCGCGACTCCGCCTCGCTGAACAGGTGCACGCCGCAGGACGGGCAGAACCGGCGATGCATGCTGGAGCCGCTGTCGGCGGTGCAGGCATAGTCGTTCATCCGGCCCTCGATCCGCACGGCGTCGGAGGGGAAGCAGACGTTGACCGTTGCGCCGCCGGCGCCGACGGCCTGGCACAGACGGCACCAGCAGACGCGGGCGACGATGGGGGCGGCGGAGATCTCGAAGCGCACGGCGCGGCACAGGCAGCCGCCGGTGATGGGTGTCGCGTCCTGGTCCATGCCGCGTCCTCCGGGCCTGCCGGTCCTTGATCGGCGAAGACGGCGATTCAGGCAAGGGCGCGCGGAGCCGGGGCCGGTAAGAACCCCGATCGCCCGGCGGAAGGGCTCAGCGTTCGCGGATGTCGGATCGGCTGTAGGCGAGGATCCGGGCCGAGGGCAGGCCCGCGGTGGACCCGTCGCCCCCCAGCTTGGCTACGCAGCGGTCCCGCAGCCAGACCTCCATGCCGAAAGGACGCTCCAGGCCGCCGGCCTTGGCGAGGACCTCCTCCGGGCCATCGGCGTCCAGCACCATCACCCCGCAGACCCGCCCCTGCTCGTCCAGCCTGTAGGCTCGGTACTGATCCATGGCCGCCTCGCCGTTCAAGCCGACAGTAGAGCCACAAACGTTGCCTTGGATCAAGTCAACTTGAGAGTAATCAAAGCGAATTTTGTGTTTATCTAAGTCTATAATATGACATAAGTTAGCTTTGCGGTAGGCGAACTTGAGGCCGCTACTCGTGATGCCCCCTCATGGACAACAACCTCCGGGTGTCGAAACGCCCATCGACCAAGCTCCGCAGTAACGACCGGCCGGCTTGCGGGGGCGACTCGAACCCCTGAACCGGAAATGGCCCCCATCCCGGAGCGGGGCCGTCGCGGCTTCCTGCGCGCGCGCGCCTCCGTCACAATGGCGGCTGGGATTCGCACCGATGGGACGCAGGATGGCGCGCAACAAGGTTGGAGCTGTGGCAGGGCTGGCGGCCCTGGCCCTGGCGGGCCTGTCGCCGGGGGCGCCGTTCGCCGCCGAGAAGGACAAGGAGCGGCCGACGCCGTCGGGCCTGCCGGTGCCGCGCTACGTCTCGCTCAAGTTCGACCAGGTCAACGCCCGCTCCGCGCCGGGCGACGATTCGCGACTTCTGTGGGTTTATCGCGCCAAGGGGCTGCCGGTGCAGGTGGTGGCCGAGACCAACGAGTGGCGGCGCATCTGCGACCCGGAGCGGGGCCTGGCCTGGGTGCACCGGCGCACCACCGACGGCCGGCGCATGGTCATGCGCCTGCAGCCGACCCCCCTGGCGCTGCTGGCCAGTCCCAGGCCGGACGGCCGCGTGAAGGCCTATCTGGCCAGCCGAGCGCTGGCGGAGCTGGACCGCTGCAACAAGGACGGCTGGTGCAAGCTGAAGGCCGGCCGCATGGACGGCTGGGTCCCCGCGGCGCAGGTCTGGGGCGCCGCCGAAGAAC
>JAQGII010000372.1 GCA_028291305.1 Caulobacteraceae bacterium | reverse complement strand
AGCAGAGTTCTGGCGCGCATGTGCTTCCTCTCTTCCGTATCGGAAGATATGAGCGGGCTCCAATGTTGAAGCCCGCTCGTAGAGTTGGTTCTAAGATTGCCGTTTATTGCTTTAGGTGCAGGTGGCTGGGGTGGTAATGCAGGTTGATGCTTTAGTGATCGCTCCACTAATGCTGGTGCCGAGAGCGATGGCAGCAACCGCAATCGCCCCGCCGATTATTGCGAGGATCAGCGCGTATTCCGCGGCCGCGGCGCCGGATTCGTCTTTCAGGAAATTGGACAATTTCTTCACAACATTCACCTTTCTCTGTGGGCCGAAAGGGATGCTGGCGGATGTCTGAGGGACGCCACTAAGTCGACACCATCTAGCCACATTGGGCCGAACGGTGACGTATGAAGTTCTGTTCCCGTACAGTTTAAATTTTTTGAAAATTACAGCAAAGCTTCTCTCAATGGTTGAATTCTAGATAATGTAGAGCTTGTATTCTAATTTTATAAGACGAACTCTGACTTATGCCCGTATGGGGCAGCAACGGGCATCCGAGCGGATCAAGGGCGGAGGGTGTCCCGATTGAGAACGGCCGCTCCCGCAGTCAGGGCCTCTTCGGCCGCGTCGCTACAAAGCGGGTCCGGCGGTGCTGTGCCGTTTTCAGTATGATCTGGCCGCATAGAGTAATTGTCGTCGGGCGGCCGGCCGCAAGGGTGAATCCGGGCCCGCCCCGTCGCTGCGCTCTTGCCCATGCCAGGAACTTGTGATCGTTTCGTCTGGGTGAAATCCCGGCCCGATCCCAACGAAGACTATTGCGGGCAGAAAGCTGCAGGGCCGGTGTGGTTGGCAAGCTGAGTCTCACGTCCCTTTCGCTCAAGCTAAAGCGGCTGAACGAGCTGGGGAAGGATGAGCTCAGTGCGCTCGAAACCATCAACATGGCGACGCGCGTGGTGTCCCGCGGCGACGACATCCTGAGGGAGGGCAGTCATCCCGCTTCGATCTTCATCCTCATGAAGGGGATCGCCTGCCGATATAAGGTTCTGCCGCACGGCGAACGCCAGATAACGTCACTGTGCACGCCCGGGGATATCTGCAATTTGCAGACCCTGATGTTCGATGAGCTCGATCACAATATCGGCGCGCTCAGCGAGTGCGTCGTCGGCCTGGCCGCCACCGAACGGGTCGGGCTGCTGGTCCGTTCGTTCGCCGGTATCCGGACGGCCCTGGTCAAGGACGCCGTCATCGAGGCCGCCATGGCGCGGGAATGGATCCTGAACGTCGGTCGCCGCTCGTCCTACGAGGCCGTCGCCCACCTGCTGTGCGAAATCTTCGCCAGGCTGTCGAACGTCGACAGCGACTGCCGCTCGGAATATTCCACCGGCCTGACCCAGGCCAATATCGCCGATTGCATTGGAATTTCGAATGTCCACGTCAATCGCGTGCTGAAGAAGATGGCCAAGGGCGGGTTCATCTCATTCGAGCGGGGAAACCTGATCGTCCATGACTGGGGGGTCCTGCAGGACGCGGCCGGGTTCAACCCCGCCTATCTGCGACCCTGCGCCAAGGCCTAGTCGTCGATGCCTTCGAACCCCGGCGCCCCGGGTATGGCCCAGCCTTGCCGACCTTCGACGGCTTGTTCGCCATTGCCCCTCGGCGTTGCCCATTGCGGGCGGGGCCAATCTACACAGCAAACGAACGTCCCGGGCAACTCGACCGTAAGCATCTGCGGAGCTTGCGGCTTCTATCAATCAGGCTTCAGCGGGGCGTGCATCGGCGCAAAAGGTCAACCTCTACTGGAAGACCGGCCTGGACGTAAGATTGCCGCACCAGATGATCGGTTACAATTCATGGCGACGCGACGGTACGCTGGCGTGCCAAACACCTGCCGGGCGGGACATGATCGGGGCGCGACGGAGAAAATGTAATAACATCGTTCGATGCTGGTAACGCCCGGAAGGAATAGAGAATTAAAAAAATTTTACACGTTTATTGATGTAGGTTAACTGCCGATCGGGTCTCCGCCCTGTACAGTAGATTATCAAGTTAATGAGGCGTCGATGACGAGTATGAGTATGCAACCGGGCGCCAACCTCCTGCTGTCGAGCCTTAGGGCGGCGACGGATCTGCAGGGCAGGGAAGCGACGGATGCGTGGTCACGGCAGTGCGACCGTTATGCGCGCTACATGAACGCCTTGATCCATGCCCGGGAAAACGGGCAGGTCGTGCGCGCCCATGTCGATTTCCTGCAGGGGGGATTGGAGGATTTTGGCGCGGCCATCTGGCGTTTGCTGCACACGTCCCGCAGCTACGGCTTAGCCGCGGCGTTCGAAGGTCTAGACGAAACCGCGGCGGCAAAACCACACCCGGTTTCCAAAGCCGGGTCGGCCAAGGCCGCTCCGACGCGGGGCGGAAAATCGTCCTGACGGCTCCCGCCTCTGCGGTCAGCCGATCGAACCAATCATCATAGATTTGTCAAAAAGTGGCGAAGACCACTTCAGAGTTGGGAGAGTCCATTTGGTAGAATATGTCGTCATAGCCGTGCCCGGCGGGTGGATGGTTTCAGGTGACGCCAATCTGATGCCCCTGATGTTTCTGAGCGGAGCCAAGGCCGAAGCCAAGGCAAGGGAATTCGCGGTGCTCGACGCACGGTCTGGACGATGCGGGGAAGTTCGTATCTTCTTGGCGGATGGATCGCTGGCTGGCCGCCGGGTCTACTCACCATTCGGTATCGCAGCCTGAAGGCCGCGCAAGCCGAGGACAAAGTGGAAAGGACGGGGAGCGGAATGCCTGACTATCGTCTGTACTACTTCGACGGGATGTATCGGGTTCGGGATGCGGTCGACGTCACCTGTTCCTCCGACGTCGAGGCCATATCGTTTGCGCAGAACCACGCAGACCGTGGCTCGACCGAACTGTGGTGTGAAGACAGGTTCGTCCAGAACTTCAACGCAGGCGTCGAAGGCACGCCGGGCTGATCCAGAGCATCACAGAAGCGCCTCGAGGCTTCTTAGCGGTCATCGAGAAATCCTGACCGCGGCCCAGGCTCTGCTTTAGGCGGCGCCCTGTTCGGGGGATGCAGATCGCGCGCGCGGCGGGCTCGCCACCATCTGCCGGAGCGCGTCCTCGACCGAGCGCGGTGACAGTCCGAGCTGGGCAAATCCGGGCATCGACGGCGAGGCCACGGTGTCGATCTGCATCAGCTCGACCTGATTGCGCGTGAGCGGCGGGTTCGGCAGCATCTCCGACACCCGCGCGATGGCGCGCCAGAGACCGAAGGGCACGGGGACAAGCCGGGCCTTGAGGCCTGCGGCTTCGGCGACCGTCAGGAGCAGCGTCCTGTACGTATAGATGTGCGGGCCGCCGCATTCGATCGTCTCCGGCCCGCCCCGTTGCAAGGCCCTCGCCAGCGCCTCGGCCACGTCCTCGACATGGGCCGGCTGCAGCCTGGTCGCGCCGGTTCCGAACATCGGATAGGCCGGCAGCCGGCGCAGGAGTTGCAGGATGAGGTTGAGGAAGGCGTCGTCCGGCCCGAACATGACCGCGGGACGGACGAGGATCGCATCGGCGAACGCCGCCCGGACCGCGAGTTCGCCCTCGCCGCGCCTGCGGACGTAGAGCGACGGCGAGGCCGTGTCCGAGCCTATGCCCGAGACATGGGCCAACCGGGCGACGCCGGCCTGCCGCGCCTGGACCGCTATCCGCCGGGCTGCCTCGACATGGACCGATTCAAACGTCGCCCCGCCGCGTTCGACATACAGACTGACGGCGTTGACCGCGCCGTGGGCATCGGCGAGGGCGGCCGCGACGGACCGCTCGTCGTGGATATCCGCCTCGACGGATTGAAGCCGAGGATCCTCGGAGCCGAACAGCGCGCGCGCCCGGGCGGGATGGCGCGATGCGACCCGGACGGCAAAGGAATGCTCCCGAAGGCGCGCGACGATGCGGCGGCCGAGGAAACCCGTGCCGCCGAAGACCGTGACAATGGGCGCGCTCATCATCTGTTCCTCCGACGGGGCAATGTCAGGGACCGCGCTCGGCTGGACAGCGCTCACCCTCCAGGCCCATGGCCCAGGCCAAGGCGCCCCGCAGCAGGCCGCGATAAGCCGCCTCGTCATAGGCTTCCCGCCTGTGCCCCATGGCCGTGAAGAAGGCCCGTCCCCGGCCCACGCAGCGCTGCCAGACCACCGGATGATCGCCCATGTGGATGTCCTTGCCGTTATATCCCATCGGCCGGTAGCTGCCCTCGTCGAGCGAGACGAGCACGCGCGCCTTCCCGCGGGGAGACGCCGCGAAGGAATACCACTCGTCGGTGCGGGTCCAGGCGGCCGGCAAGCCGCGCGTGGCCGGCTGACTGCGGTCCTCGATCCTGAGCCGCGCCGCCTGGAACTGCGGTGCGAACGGCGGCCCCGGATGGGCGATGAACTGCGCGCCGATCAGCTCGCGCACATACCACGGCCAGGCATAGCCTGGGTCGCCGCCG
>JAQGII010000478.1 GCA_028291305.1 Caulobacteraceae bacterium | reverse complement strand
ACGACCGGGCGCGAAACCCCACGGATCGCGAGCGTTCCGGCCGCTTGGTAGCGGCCGCCGCCGAGGCTGCTGAATTTGGTGGCGGAGAAGGTGGCTCTCGGGAACTTGGCGGTGTTGAACCAGTCCGAGCTGAGCAGCGCCTCGTCTCGCGACTCGTCCGCGGTGCTGGCCGAACCCAGGTCCACGTTCACGACGACCGAAGAGGTGGTCAGGGCCGCGGGATCGAAGACTATGCGGGCGTCCCATTTGCGGAACACGCCCTTGAAGGCGTCCCCGCCGAAGCTGCTGGTGAACTCAAGCTTGGAATTGGCGCCGTCCACGGTCCATGCCGGCGGCGGCGAAGCGGCCGTGGCCGGTCGGACGAAAGCGCAGAGGGCCAAGGCGAGGGTGGACCACAGGGCGGAGCGTTGCACTTCGTATTGTCTCCCGAGAGTGAGGATGGGCGCGGCCGGACCTCCCCGCCCGCGCGGGGATCAGCGGCTCAGCAGCGGAAGCTCCGCCACCGACTTGGCCTTGGGAATGTGGGTCATATAGGCGTAGACGTCGGCCAGATCGCGTTCCGGCATGACCACCTCCGTGTAGATGGGCATCTTGTCCCGCGGTTGGCGCAGCTGGCGGCTGAATGCGTCGAGCGGCAGGGGCGTGGGCGCCAGGCGCGGCCCCGCCGCGCTGCCCTGGCCCTGGACGCCATGACACTGGTAGCAGCCCGTCGAAACGAACAGCTGCTGGCCGCGCGCCACATTGGCCGCAGGGGCCTGCGCCACGGCCGAGGTCGACGACCCCAGGATGGCCAAGACGACCAGGCTTTGGAAAGTCAGGTATCGCATGCGCGATCTCCTCAGCGGCCTTGCGACACGACGTCGATCAGGGCGGGTTCGCCCTTCTTGACCACGGCGATGGCGCGCTTCAGCGCCGGACCAAGGTCCTTGGGGTTCTCGATAGGCCCCACGCTGAATATCCCAAGCCCTTTGGCCACGGTTGCGTAGTCGATGTTCGGGTCGGAGATGCCGCAGGCGATGCCCAGGCGATCGACGCCCCGCTGACGGCGATTGGCGATCACCTGCATCTGCATGATCTCCATGTGGTAGGCGCGGTTGTTGTGCACGATGTAGAGGATCGGGATCCTCTCGTGCGCCGCGGTCCACAGGATGCCGGGCCCGAACATCAGATCGCCGTCGCCCACGATGCTGACGCTGAGGCGCCCGTGCTTCTGGTTGGCGAGCGCCGCGCCAAGCCCGGCGGGGCTCATGTAGCCGATGCCGGCGGCGCCGCTGCCGCCGATGTACCGATGGTGCTTGTCCGCATGCCACAGCTGCTGGGGCCAGCGGCTTTGGAAGACCGTGTCCGAGACCAACGACCAATCTTCGTCTGCGATCTCGTTATAGAGCTCCTGGCAAAGCCGGGGCATCGATATGGGTCTGTCGTCCCACCCGTAGACCGCCGCCTGCTTGGACCGGTTGAGTTCGTCCAGGTGCGCCTTGGCCAAGGCCTGGCCGCGGGCCTCCAGGGCCGCTTTGCGGCCGGCCGGCATCTGCCGCTTCACCTCTTCGATCAGCGCCGGAAGGGTCGTCTGGGCGTCGGCCTGCATCGCCAGGTCGATGTTGCCAGTGTAGCGTTGGACGGACTGGTAATTGCCCTTGGGGACCAGATCGACCGACGAGATCGAGATGGCTTTGGCCCCCGGCTTCATGATGGGGCGGACTTCCCCGGTCTTGTCCTGGAAGGTGACCAGATCGAAGGGGTTGCTGGGCTCCAGCGCCAGGAAGACGTCCGCCTGGTTTGTGAGCACCCGCTGGCGGCGGCTCTGGTTGAGCGGGTGGCGCCAGGGGAAGTTCATGCGGTTGGTGGAATCGCAGACAGGGGCCTGCAGCGTCTCGGCGAGCTCCACCAGGAGCCTCAGGCCATCGGGCGTGCGAGCCATGCGATCGGCGTGGATGACAGGGTGCTCGGCGTTGACGAGAAGCCTGGCGACCTCCCTGACGTCCCCATCGGCGCCCGAGGGCGGGGAAATCTTGGGCATCTTGGGGATCGGCGGGGCCTTGGTCGCTCCGCCGGGAATCTCGTCCTCCTGCATGAAGGTGTCGACCGCCAGGAGCGTGGGCCCGTAGGGCGGGGTCATGGAGAACTTCCAGGCGCGCACGGCGGACTCGCCGAAGTGACGCAAGGACCCGGGCGTGTCGTCCCACTTGGTGAAGTCGCGCACGAGGGCGGGCGTGTCGTTGGCCGCATGCAGCCAGTCGACCCACCCTGGCCGGCGGCTGGCGTCGATGGAGGCGCCGGTCATCATGAAGATCGGCACGCGGTCGGCGTAGGCGTTGTAGATGGCCATGGCGCCGTGCTGCAGGCCCACGGTGGTGTGCATCATGCACGCCATCGGCTTGCCCTCGATCTTGGCGTAGCCATGGGCCATGGCCACCGAGGCTTCCTCGTGCATGGTGCAGATCGAGCGCAGGTTCGGCGCGGTGAGCATCCCGTAGTTGATGACCGCCTCATGGACGCCCATGAAGGTGTTGCCGGGCGTGGCCGCGAAATACTCGATGCCGAGGCTGCGCATCACGTCGACCATGTAGTCGCCGCCGCAGCTGGAGTAGGTGAGGTTCTCCGCCCGGGGGAAGGACTCTTCGGAGGGCGGGTGGGGCGTGGGCGCGCGCGGGACGCCTGGATCAGGATTGGGCTTGGCCTTTGCGTCGTCGGCCTGCGCCGCCGCGGCGGCAGGACTTGCCGCTGCGGCCACACCGCCCAGCGCGGCGCCCTTCAGGAACCCCCGGCGGCCAACTTTCACCGGTGCAGTCCGGTCGCCCGTGTCCACGCCCAAGCCGCTTCTCCCATCGTTCGTTGCTGTGGCCTGCAGGGTCAGGCGCGTCCAGCAGGCCCGGGCCCAACTTCGTCGGGCGGCCTCAAAACCAATGCTGTGTGTAGTACCAGCGAGGGCTATGCGAGGGCGCCACGGGGGCCGCCGAGGCGTCCAGGCAGCTGATAGCTCATTGACTCAATCTACAACGAATTGCCTATCATACAAGGCAGTGCTTCCGCGCCTGCGTCAGGCGCGCCATGGCTGGCTTGCGCCCGCCGGGTCGCTACGAAGCCATCCTATCTTCCAGGGATCGCCCCATGACCGCGACTTTATCAACAAGCGTCCTCGTCGTCGGCGCGGGTCCGGTGGGCCTGACGTTGGCGATGGATCTCGCCTGGCGGGGGGTCGACGTGATCGTGGCGGAGCTTCGCGAAAAAGGCGAGCCGCCGAACGTGAAGTGCAATCACACCTCGGCGCGCTCGATGGAAATCTTCCGCCGCCTGGGCGTGGCCAAGGCGCTGAGGAAGGCGGGTCTGCCTGGCGACTACGCCAACGACATCTCCTACCGCACGGCCTTCGTGGGCGAGGAGCTTTGCCGGATCGAGATCCCATGCCGCAACGACCGCTACACTGCGACCAACGGGCCCGACACCTGGTGGCCCACGCCTGAACCGCCCCACCGGATCAACCAGATCTACCTGGAGCCGGTCCTCTTCCAGCATGCCGCCAAGATGGACCGGATCAAGATCCTGAACAGGGTCAGCGTGGCGGATTTCAGCCAGGACGACAACGGCGTGCGGGCGCTGGCGCGCGATCTCGATACCGGCGAGACCTATGAGATCGCCGCCCAATACCTCGTCGGCTGCGACGGCGGACGCTCTGCGATCCGCAAGAAGATCGATGCGGAACTTCGCGGCGACGCGGTGATCCAGCGGGTCCAGTCCACCTATATCCGCGCGCCGAGCCTGCTCGGCCGTCAGCGGCAGAAGCCGGCATGGGCGACCTTTGCCTTGAACCCGAGGCGGTCAGGCAACTGCTATGCGATCGACGGCAAGGAGAAGTGGCTGATCCACAACTACCTGCGCGAAGACGAGGCGGAGTTCGACACCATCGATCGCGACTGGGCGATCCGCACCATCCTGGGGGTGGGCGAGGATTTCGAATACGAGGTCCTGAGCCGCGAAGACTGGGTCGGCCGGCGCCTGGTCGCCAACAAGTTCCGCGAAGGGCGCGCCTTCATCTGCGGGGACGCCGCCCACCTCTGGGTGCCCTACGCCGGCTATGGAATGAACGCGGGCATCGCCGACGCAGCCAACCTGGGCTGGCTGCTGGCTGCGACGATCAAGGGTTGGGCCCCGGCGTCGATCCTCGAGGCCTATGAGAAGGAGCGCCAGCCCATCACCGAGCAGGTTTCCCATTTCGTGATGGACCACGCCATAGCGATGACCAAGCGACGGCGCGAGGTGGCTCCCAACATCGAAGAGGCCGGCGCGGTTGGGGAAGCCGTACGCGCCGAGGCCGGCCGTGAGATGTACGACCTCAACGTCCAGCAGTATTGCTGCGCGGGCCTCAATTTCGGTTACTTCTACGATGGCTCGCCGATCGTCGCCTATGATGGCGAGAGGGCTCCCGGCTACACCATGGGCGCCTTCACCCCGTCCACGGCCCCAGGCGCGCGCACACCCCACTTCTGGCTGGAGGA
>JAQGII010000349.1 GCA_028291305.1 Caulobacteraceae bacterium | reverse complement strand
GCATGATCCCCAGGCGAGGGTCATAGCCATCCACCGCGACCTCTGCTCTGACCTGCGCGTGCATCAGCGCATAAGCGTAGTTCAGCATCGCGTTAACTGGATGGCGGGCATGGCGGTTGGTGGCGTGCGCGTCTGTTATCGTCGGAGGCTGGATCGGGCCTCGGCAAGCTCAACGCCTCACAAAGCTCCGATAGGAACATCTGGTAGTTGGCGCGCTCGGCCCCGCCACGAGCGGTGCTCCAGCGACTGATGAAGGCGTCCACGTTCAAGCAAATTCTCCCCTCGCACCACTTGGCCTGGATTTCCGGCGGGGTGCAACTGGAGCTGCTTCGGTATGGCCGCGAGCTCCGCTCCTCGGCCGCCGGGCGGGGCGGGGCGAGGCGGGCGCTCGACCGCTCGGCATTGTTGCTATTTTGTTCCAATTGCTGCTACCCTCTGAGCCAGGCGCGGCCGGCATTCCTGCGGCGCCGATGCGGATCAGCGCGGGACGCGGAATCATGACCTGAGGCGAAGGATCAAATCTGTGGCTCCCCATTTTCTATTGAACAATCAGGTCATAGATGGGGGAGACTACCATCCGGCGGCCTCATGATTTTTTCGGCGTCTGCGACCATGGCTATGAATTCAATGTCGTCAGGCTGCCGTCTTCACACCGCAAGTAAACGGCGACATGGTGTCTCCAACATGACTTTATACCGGCCGATCAACCCGACTCCGGCGATGCATTGGCCGACCACATCCCGGCATAACGCCTGCATCGCGCCCCGTCGCGCAACAACACCCCGTGCAACGACGCCGAGTTGTTGAGATTACCAGTTTCTGACAACTTACGAATAATGCAGATGAGGCTCAGCTTCCGCTTGGCGACAACGGCTGCAGCTCCCGCGCCGTCAGGTGCCCGTCCTTCAGGCCGAACACCCGGTCCATGAAGCGGGCCAGGTCCATGTTGTGGGTGGCGACCAGGGCGGCGACGCCTTCGACGCGGCACAGCTCGTAGAGGGCCCTGAACACGGCGCCCGAGGTGGCCGGGTCGAGGTTGCCGGTGGGTTCGTCGGCCAGCACTACGCGCGGTTCGTTGGCCAGGGCGCGGGCGATGGCCACGCGCTGCTGCTCGCCGCCGGACATCTGCGCCGGCTGGTGCTCCATCCGGTCGGCCAGGCCCATCTGCTCGAGCAGCTTGGCGGCGCGGGCGCGGGCGACGGCGCGGCTCTTGCCGGCGATGCGCAGGGGCATGGCCACGTTGTCCAGCGCCGTGAACTCCGGCAGCAGGTGGTGGAACTG
This sequence comes from Caulobacteraceae bacterium, assembly GCA_028291305.1. GTDB lineage: Bacteria > Pseudomonadota > Alphaproteobacteria > Caulobacterales > Caulobacteraceae > BOG-938. Next base: position 1,787 of record JAQGII010000349.1, on the reverse strand, counting down.
GTAGACGAAGCCGATCGAGCCCAGGCGCACGCGGGTGCGCATCCGCTCGCCCAGCCTGGAGCACTCGCGCCCCTCGATGACGATCTCGCCGGCGTTAGGCCGCTCCAGCAGGCCCGCCGCGTGCAGCAGGCTGGACTTGCCCGAACCCGAGGGCCCGATCAGGCCGACCATCTCGCCGGGATAGATGTCGAGGTCGGCGCCCTTGAGCACCTCCAGGGTGCGCTCGCCGGAGGGATAGCTGCGCATCACCCCGCGCAGGGACAGGACGGGCTCGGTGGACGGCGATCTATTCATAGCGCAGCGCCTCCACCGGATCGAGGCGCGAGGCGCGCCAGGCGGGCGGCAGGGTGGCCAGGAAGGACATGCCCAGCGACCAGCATGCGATCACCCCGACCTCGCTCCAGTCCAGCTTGGCCGGGATGTGGGCCAGGAAATAGACGTCGGCGTTGAACACGCTGACCCCGGATATCCACTCCACGAAGCCCTGGATCTGGGCGATGAAGGCGCAGAACAGGACGCCCAGCGACAGGCCGGCCAGGGTGCCCAGCACCCCCACGGCGGCGCCCGACATGAAGAAGATACGCATGATCGCGCCCCTGCCCGCCCCCATGGTGCGCAGGATGGCGATGTCGCGGCCCTTGTTCTTCACCAGCATGACCAGCCCCGAGATGATGTTGGCCGCGGCGATGGCCACGATCAGCAGCAGGATCAGCCGCATGGTGTTGCGCTCCACCTGCAGGGCGTTGAAGAAGCTCTGGTTCTTGGAGCGCCAGTCGGTGACCAGCCCGTTGGGGCCGACGACGTTGACGATCGCCGGCTTGATCTGGTCGATCTTGTCCGGGTTGGTCAGCATGATCTCGACCACGTCGACGCTCTGGTCGCGGCCGAAGAACAGCTGGGCCTGCTGCAGGGGCATGTAGACGAACACCTGGTCGTATTCGGACATGCCGACGCTGAAGATGCCGCCCACCGAATAGGTCTTGCGCCGGGGCGAGGAGCCGAACGGCGTCGTCTCCCCGGTGGGGGAGATCAGGGTGACCGGGTCGCCGACCTGGACTCCCAGCGCGGCGGCGAGGCGGTCGCCGATCAGGATGCGGTTTCCGCCGAACTCGCCCAGGCCGAAGCCGAACAGGCTGCCCTGCTTGATGTTGTTGGCGATCAGGGTGATGCGCCGCACGTCGGTGGGCGCCACGCCGCGCACGATGGCGCCGGTGGCGGCGCCGTTGGGGCCGAGCGCCAGCCCCTGCGCCTCGACCATCGGAGTGACCTGGGCCACCCCCGGCACGGCGCGCAGCTTGTTGATCACCACGTCGCGCCGGGCGTCGTTGAGGATCGGGCCGCCGACGTAGACGTGGCCGTTGAAGCCCAGGATGCGGCCCATCAGCTCGGCGCGGAAACCGTTCATCACCGACATGACGATGATCAGCACCGCCACCGCCAGGGTGATGCCGGTGTAGGAGATGATCGAGATCAGGGCGACGCCGCCGTCCTTCTTCTTGGTGCGCAGGTAGCGGGCGGCGATGCCCCGCTCCCAGCCGCTGAAGGGCCCCGCGGGGCGCACGTCGGTCACGCGCCCAGCGCCTTCAGCGCGTCGTCCAGCGGCAGGCTCTGGCGCTCGCCGGTGGCGCGGCGCTTCAGCTCGACCGAGCCCTCGGCCACGCCCTTGGGACCGATCACCAGCTGCCAGGGCATGCCGATCAGGTCGGCGGTGGCGAACTTGGCACCGGCGCGGTAGTCGGTGTCGTCCAGCAGGGGTTCCTTGCCGGCGACCTGCAGTGCGTCGTAGG
>JAQGII010000472.1 GCA_028291305.1 Caulobacteraceae bacterium | reverse complement strand
GTCAGGCGCACGTCGAGGTCCGGGTCGATGCCGGCCTCGGCCAGCCAGTAACGCAGCATGTAGGCGTGGATCGAGAAGGGGAAGACCACGGCGAAGGCGAGCGTGCGCTCGCTCGCCCGGCGCATCTCGATCAGCCGCCTCAGGGTGCGGGCGGTGCGCGGGCTCTCCGGCGGCGCATCGCGGTCGAGCGCGGCGATCTGGGCCGCCAGCGAGGTGGACACCCCGATGCTGGAGCCGTTCACGTTCAGCGCCATTGGCGCGATCATGGGCGTCGTCACCCCCTCGGCCCCCAGGGTGCAGGCCAGGGCCATGGGCGCCAGCATGTGCGCCCCGTCCAGGACGCCGGACACCACCTTGTCGCGGATGTTGGCCCAGGAGGCTTCGCGCGACAGGCGCACGTCCAGTCCCTCGGCCTCGAACAGGCCGCGCTCTTTGGCCACCGCCAGCAGGGCGCAGTCGGTCAGCGGGACGAAACCCAGGGTCAGGGATGTCTTGCTCATTCGGCGCCGCCCCTCAGCACATTGGCGTAGGCCACAAGATCCGCTGCCACCGCCGCCAGCGGCCGGCCACCGTCCATGGCCAGCTTGCGCAGCACGCCGTAGGCCGCTTCCTCGTCCAAGCCCCGCTCCTTCATCAACAGCCCCTTGGCCTTCTCGATGGTCTTGCGCGACGCCAGGTCGGCCTGGGCCTTGGCCAGGTCGCCGCGCAGCTTCTGCATCAGCTGGAAACGGGTCAGCGCCACCTCCAGCACCGGCCGCACCCGCTTCGCCGACAGGCCATCGACCACATAGGCCGCCACCCCCGCCTCGATCGCCGCATCGGCCAGGCCGGGGGCGGAGCGGTCGACGAACATCACCACCGGCCGGGGGTTGTGCTGCGACCGGGCCCGCAGGTTCTCCAGGGTGTCGCGGTCGGGACTGTCGCACGCGATCACGATCACGTCGGGGGCGAAAGCCTCGAGCTCATGCTCGACCGCCTCGAACGACGGGGCGCTGCGCACCTCCAGCGGCTTCACATCCGCCAGGCCCTCGGCGACGAGGGCGGCGCGCGCTTTATCCGGATCGATGACGAGGACGCGCATAAGCTCGCTTAGGCTCGGTACGGGGATCTTGGAAAGGGTCAAACCGTATTCCGGCCATCGATTGTCCAAAAAGCGCACCGCCGGGGCGTGGAGCTTCCACATCGCCCGGCGGCTCGGCCTCTTGCGTTCAGATGCGGCGTAGGCTGCCGATGTCTGCTCCGCCGAGACCCTCCCAGGTCCAAACTGGAGACAGGTTAGCGTTAGACTGACAGCACCGCCACAGACCCCAGGCTACCGGTCTCCCGTCGATACCGCTCAAGCTTGGCGCCGGAATTCCCGATGATGTTTCCCCGCATTCACCGGAGACCGCCGTGGCAGACCCTTCTCCCCTTCGTTCACCGTCCAGCCCTTGGCCTCCATCGCCATGACCAGTTGCGTAGCGCCCGCTTTGAAGCTGCTTGAACAACGCTCCCCCGGCTGATGGCAGCGCCGCCCATAGATCGGCCCTAGGCGGACGTCCAGGCCTTGGTGCGCAGCGCCGCGGCATCCAGCTCCGCCTTGGCCGCCCCCTCTGTGACCCAACCTCGTCGGCGTAGCGCGCAAGCCGAACGGCCGCCATTCGCTGCCGGGGGCCCACGCGGCCCTCAGGCCCAGCGTCGATGCTTGGACGTTTGGCCGATGCCCGGATTGAACTGATTGCACGGGTCGAGCCCGCGGTAGTGCGCCGCGAGCGCCGGCTTGGCGGGATAGAGATGGCCGACGTTGTGTTCGGCCGGATACTCCGCCCCGCGTTGGTCGAGCAGCGCCCACATCGCATGCTCCAGCGCCAGCGGATCCTCGCCTTTGCGGACGATGTAGTCCTGGTGGAACACGTGGCAGAAGAAGTGGCCGTAGTACATCTTCCGCAAGATCGCGCGGTCGATCTCCGGCGGCAGCACCTCGAACCATTTTTCGTCGTTACGCCGCAGCGCGATATCCAGCGCCACGATGTCCTCGACCTCGGCGGCCTGCAAGGTGCGATAGCGGATCGCCGCGCCGGCCGCGACGAAGCGGTGCAGGAAGGCCGCCTCGCCCTCCTCGGCCGTGCACTCGAAGACCTCGCCGCTGGCCGACGGGAAGGCGGAGGCGAAATAGCCCCGCGCCTCGGCGATCCCCTCGCCACCCATCCGCAGGATCAGGTGGTGCGCGTAGCGGCGGCGGAACTCGACCATCCGCGGCGGCAGGTGCGCCGGGAAGAGGCGGCCGATCGCCTGCATCAGCCGGTCGCTGACCCCGCTCGGGCGCCCGGGCAGACGTTGGACCAGGTCGTCGACCCTGGCCTTCCAGCGGAACAGCGCCGGCAGCCGATCCGTGCCGAGGTGGCGGATCGCCAGGAACATGTCCTTGCCGTACGCCGCCGCCAAGTCGAAGGCGTCGCGGTGGATGTACTCGGCGGCGATCGGCAGCGCGGCGAAGCTTTGCAGCATGTGCCGGCGCAGCCGCCCGAGCTCGCCCGGGTCGTTGCTGCCGACGTAGAAGACCTGGGTCGCGGCCTCGGGTTCGAAGGTGTCGAGCCGTACGGCGAAGACGGCGACCTTGCCGGCGCTGCCCGCGGCGTCGCGCAGGCGCGTCGGGTCGGCGTTGAACCGCGCCGGGGTGGCGGCGTCGACCTGCCGGACATGGTCCATATAGCCGTCGTCCGACGCCCGCCGCGCGCCCGCCGGCTCGAGGTCTTCCGGCCGGTAGTCGCCCCGCTGCAGCCGTTCGAGAATCTCCTCGGGATCGTTGCCGAGTTGCACGCCGAGGTGATTGACGAGCTCGAGCCGGCCTTCGTCGGTGCGGCGCGCAAAAAGCGCCAGCTCGGTATAGGCCGGCCCGCGACGCACCAAGGCGCCGCCGGAGTTGTTGCAAACCCCGCCCAGGACCGACGCGCCGATACAGGAGGAGCCGATCACCGAGTGCGGCTCGCGGCCGTAGGGCTTCAGCGCGCGCTCGAGACCATAGAGCGTCGCGCCCGGCAGGCAGATCACCTGGCGCCCGCCCACGATCACCTGGACGCCATCGATCCGCAGCGTGCTGACGATCACGACCTCGCGGTCGTAGTCCGCGCCGTCCGGGGTCGACCCGCCGGTCAGCCCGGTATTGGCCGCCTGGAAGATGACGATCCGGTCCGCCGCCACGCAGGCCTGGAGCACGCGCCACTGCTCCACCAGCGTGCCGGGGCGCACGACCGCCAGACACGGGCCGCCGCCGAAGCGAAAGCCCTGGCGGAAGGGGCGCGTCGCGCTCTCGCGCACAAGCACATGGCGTTGGCCGACGATCGCGCGCAGGCGGGCTATGAGCTCCGCTGCGTCCGCCGACGATACGTGGCGCTGTGCCATCGCGGCCTGACCTCCTCTAGCGAGCGACCTCCCGCCGCTCCTGCTTGGGGCATGATCGAACGTGAAAGGACGCACTACCACGTCTCATTAATCGGGACCACGGTTCCATTTCAGGTCGGGCGGGCAATGCGAATTCGAACATACCAGGTGTTGATCGGGAATGGAGGCGCCTCGGTCGATTGCTGGTCACGGGCGCCGACCCGCGACGAGCTTGGCGGTTTCGCGGTCAGGTGCGCGGGCGACAGGCTCGCAGTGCTCGCAAGGCCCGCCTATCTCTAACACTCCGTTCGCAGGCTCGCGATGTGTCAGCCCCTGTGCGAGGATCAAGAACCGCAGACCAAGGGCCGCTCCGCCGCGGACGGAGCGCGCCGACTTTTTGACGCGTCCGGTCTGGCATTTTCCCCCCGGGGCTTGACTGGACATCCGCCATATTTTGGGACAGTAGTCCCGAAGATCGGGACGCTCCGGGTCGACCTCCAGGCGAGTGGAATGAGCAGGCTGAGAGTCATCGTCGTCGGCATGGGGTTCATGGGATTGCTGCACGCCCGCGCCGTTCGAGGGCTCAGGTCCGCCGAACTGGTCGGAGTGGTCGATCTGAATGAAACAGCCGCCACGACGGCGGGAGAAAGCCTGGGCGTCCCCGCCTTCACCGATCTTGCCCAAGCGATCCGGGAAAGCCGCGCGCAGGCGGCGATCATCGCGACGCCGGATCCCAGTCACCGCCGACCAACTGAAGTCGCCCTGGATGCGGGTCTAGCGGTGCTCGTCGAAAAGCCGCTGGCGACGACGGTCGAAGATGCGCAAGCCATGACGGAACTCGCCAGACGCCAGGGCGCCCGTCTGATGACCGGCCATCTCTTTCGTTTCGACGCCCGCTACGCGCAGGCCGCAGAGACGATCCGTTCGGGCCGACTCGGCAAGCCGTTCCTGTTTACGGCGCGCCACTGGAGCACCCGGTCCCTCGGCGCGCGGGTCGGAGAGGTCACGAGCCCACTCTGGCACTTCTCCATTCATCACATCGATGCGATTCAATGGATCAGCGGCGCATCGATCGAGAGCATCGACGGCGCCCAGGCCCTGGCGTCCGCCGGCGGCTCCAGCGCGTTCCTGGCGATCGGCGCCCTCTCCAGCGGCGCCGGCTTCCAGATTTCCACAGGCTGGACGCTGCCAGACACGGGCGGGCGTTCGACCGAGTTCGAAGCGCACTGCGAGCGCGGCGTCGTCCGCATCACCTTCGCGCCCGGCGGCGGCCTCGCCCTCTGGGATGAGACTCGGGGCCACGAGGTCGAGGCGACCGCCTGGCCGCTGATTCACGGTCGTATCGAAGGCCTGCTCCGGCGCGAGATCGAGCACTTCGTCGAAGCCGTGCTCGACGGGACCGATTTCGTGATCACGCCCGAAGACGCCATAGCCGCGATCAGCAGCGCGGTCGCCCTCGAGAACGCCAGCATCAGGAGAACCGCGCCATGATCGCCGCCGATCCGAGCGTCATCGTCGTCACAGGGGCCGGCTCGGGCATCGGGCGGGCAATCGCGCGGCGGCTGGCCAGAGGCGGTGATCACTGCCTGCTGGTCGGGCGCCGCACGGAGCAGTTGCACGAGACCCAACGGACGATCGTCGACGACGGGGGTGCGGCGACGTCGCTATCCGCGGACGTCACCTCCGCAGACGATCGCAAGTCGATCTACGCCGCCGCCGAAACGGTCGGACTTCCGCTTCGGGGTCTGGTCAACAACGCTGGCGGAGCCAAGCCGACGCGGCTCTTCGCCCAGGACGAGCAGATCTGGCGCGAGGCCATCGCCCTGAACGTCGAGGCCGCCGCCCTTCTGAGCGGAGAAGCGATACGGCGGATGAGCGGCCGCGGCGGCTCGATCGTCAACATCGCCTCCGTGTACGGTCAGGTCGCGCTCCGATCGGCCTACTACGCCTGGCTCGAGACGGCGGGCCCCGACGGCCCGGTCCGGCCGCTTCCGTATGCTGCGAGCAAAGGCGCCTTGCGCATGCTCTCCCGAGAACTCGCCGTCGCGGCCGCTCCGCTGAAAGTTCGGGTGAACACGGTCTCACCCGGGATGATCGAGGTGGAGAGACATGACTTCAAGCCCGAGGATCGCCAGACCTTCAGCGACGCCACGCCGCTTGGCCGAATGGGCCGCCCGGACGACATCGCCGGCGCCGTGGCCTTTCTGCTGTCGGATGAGGCAGCGTTCATCACCGGCGCAGAGATCGTCGTGGACGGCGGTTGGACCATCTGGTGACAGCAGAAATCGCTCTTGCCCGCCGCGTCGAACAGTCAGCTTCCCCCACAGCCCCCCATGTCTGTAAGTGACCCGATGAACCATCGCCTTGCGCCACGCGTCCTGCTGGCTGGCCTGTTCCACGAGACCCACACATTTGTCCGGGACAGGACAGAGCTAAATGACTTCTCGGTCCACCGGGGAGCTGCGCTGCTTGGTCGCCGCGGCGACGCTTCACCCATCGACGGCTTCCTAACCGCCGCGGACGGCTTTGGTTGGGAAATCGTGCCGGCCATGTCGTACGACGCCACGCCTTCGGGGGTCGTGGAACACGAAGTCCTGGAAGTCTTCTGGCAAGAGCTGGAGACGACTTTGGTGCAGGCGCTCTCGACCGGCCTCGACGGCATCTTCCTCTCGTTGCACGGCGCGATGGTCACGTCGCAGTGCGACGATGCGGAGGGCGAAATCCTCGCGCGGATTCGCAAGGTCCCAGGCGCCGAGCGCCTGCCACTTTACGCCGTCATCGACTTCCACACCAATCTTAGCGAGGCGATGGCGAGCCACGCTGACGGCTTCGTCTGTTATCGGGAAAACCCGCACTCGGACGCTTTCGACCGGGGTCGCCAAGGCTGCGAACTTCTCGCCCGGCACATGCGCACTGGCCGTGCGCCGACCACATTGCTTCTGCGCACGCCCCTTCTCTTCCCGCCGACCGGACAGGGCACGGCCGATGCCCCAATGCGAGAGCTGGAGGCGCTGGCCCGCAGGTTCGAAAGCGCCCATGAAGAAATTCTGGCCGTGAATGTCGTGGCCGGATTTGCCTTTGCGGACGTGCCCTTTGCAGGCCTGACGGTCTCGGTCCTGGTGGATGGCCACACGGCGGCGGCCGAGAGATGCCTGCAGCAGTTGGCCGCGTTCGCCTGGGAAGCGCGCCTGCAGGGCCTGCCTGTCGAGCAAGACCTGGACGAGATTCTGCCGACGCTGGCGCCTGCCCCAAACGGACCGATCCTAATTGTCGAGCCGGCGGACAACATCGGCGGCGGCGCGCCCGGCGATTGCACGGACGTGTTGCGAGCTTTCTTACGCCACGGCCTCACGAACGCGGCCGTGGTCATGGCGGACGCCGAGGCCGTCCAGGCGCTGAACGGGATTAGGCCCGGCGAGCGCGCGACCATCGAACTCGGCGGCAAGGGCAGTCACCTCGACGCCGGCCCGATCCCGCTTGAGGTCGAGCTGCTCTCCCTGAGCGACGGACGGTTTCAGCTTGAGGACCGCCAGAGCCACCTCGCCGTCATTACAGGGGCAGACGTTGACATGGGCCCCAGCGCCGTCGTGCGCCACGAGGGGGTCGTGATCCTGATCACGTCCAGGAAGACCCCGCCGTTCGACCTCGGCCAGTGGCGAAGCCAGGGATGGGACCCTGAGACCTTCAGCTTCATCGGCGTCAAGGCGGCGGTCGGACACCGCCGCGCTTACGATCCGATCTGCGCCGGAAGCTACACCGTACACTCGCGCGGACCCTGTGCGTCGGATCTCACCCTGCTGCCCTACCAGAAGGTCCGGCGGCCGATCTTCCCCCTCGACCCCCAAGAGGCTTCCCTTTGATCGAATATCCCAACGGGCGCGACATGCCCCGCAGCCATCTCCCCTTCAGCCCCTGCACGCGCGTCGGAGATCTCCTGTTCGTTTCCGGCCAGGCGAGCGTCGACCTCGACGGGAAGATTGTCTCGGACACCTTCGAAGGCGAGATGCGCCGCTCGATCGAAAACCTGCGCAAGGTGCTCGAGCAGGCCGGCAGCGGCTTGGGCCACGTGGCTCAGACCAGGAACTACGTCCGCGATCCGGCCGACCTGGCCGCTTTCAACAAGATCTACGCGGAATACTTCGCCGCGCCCTACCCCGCGCGCACGACGATCACGCACTGTCTGCCGGACGTCCTCCGGTACGAAATCGAGTGTATCGCGGTCATCCCGGCGCGCTAACGGAGCCGGCGGATTCACCGGACAGCGCGCCCTCCACCATCGGATTGGAGTAAGAGATTGACCGACACGCCTGAGGCAAAGGTTGGGAAGGCGGGCTGGATGGCGCTCGCAGCGCTCGCCGTCGCCTACGGCGTGCATGCGCTCGACCGCAGCATCTTCACCATGCTCATCGAGCCGATCAAACGCGACCTGGCGCTGTCCGATTCACAGATCGGGCTTCTGTCCGGCCTGGTCTTCGCGATCTTCTATGCCGCACTGGGCATTCCTCTCGCCCGCGTTGCGGACAAGTGGAACCGCAAATACCTGATCCTCATCAGCATCGTCATCTTCAGCGCGGCGACCGTCGCCTCCGGCATGGCGAAAGGGTTCCTGTCGCTGATGCTGGCGCGCGTGGTCGTCGGCATCGGCGAGGCCGGACCGACGCCGGCGTCCGTTTCCATCCTGTCCGATCGTTTCCCACCGGCGCGCCGCCCCTTGGTCATGTCCCTGTTCATCAGCGGCGCCTTCGTCGGCAGTACGATTGGCCTGCTGACCATCGGCCTGTTCGGCGCCAACGTGAGCTGGCGACTGGTCTTCTGGGCGGCCGGGCTGGCCGGCTTCGTGGCGACGCTCATCGTCGCCATCGTCGTGCGGGAGCCCCCACGACAGACCCAGTCGGCAAAGGGCGAGAACTTCGTCACGGCCGTCGTCGAGCTGTCGAAGATCGCTTCGTTCCGCTGGGTCAGCGTTGGCTCCGGCCTGTTCGCCGCAGTGATCGTGAGCGCCCAGGGATGGACGCCAGCCTTTCTCACCCGGTCGCACGGACTCGACCGCAGTCAGATCGTCCTCTTCCTCGCGCTGGCCTACGGCGTGGGCGGCGCGGTCGGCGTGACCGTCCTTGGGATGTTCACCAGCTGGATCCGAAAACGCGGCGGGCCCGCGGTTCTGGTCGCCATGGCCATCCTGATCGTGGCGGCGGCGCTCCTACTGGTGATCGGCTTCTCGGCTCGTTCGACGCCGGTCTGCCTGACCGCGCTGGCGGCGGCGTTTTTCCTGTTGCCCGC
>JAQGII010000313.1 GCA_028291305.1 Caulobacteraceae bacterium | reverse complement strand
CGGCGGGCGCCAAGTCCAAGAAAGGCTGACCCGGGATGGGGGCGCGCGCTCTCCTGCGCTCGAGCGCCCTGGTGCTGGCGCTCGCCGCCAGCCTCGCCCCGCCGGTCCTGCCGGCGGCGGTCGCCGCGACCGCCAAAAAGCCCGTCAAGCCCGCCGCTAAGGCCCCCGCGCCGCCGCTGCAGATCCGCGTGGGGCGCAGCGACGGCTTCTCGCGCATCCAGTTCCACTGGACCGGCGCCGTCGGCTTCACCGCCCGCCGCGAGGGCGACAACCTGGTCGTGCGCTTCAGCCGGGACGCCGATCCGGACATGTCGCTGCTCAGCGTCGATCCGCCGCCCTTCCTGAAGACCGCCGTCCTGCGGCGGCGGGGCCGCGTCCTGGAGATCGTGCTCACCCTCCTGCCGGACGCCGACTTCAAGACCGGCACGGACGACGGCGACCTCTTCGTCAACTTGTTCTCCACCAAGCCGGTCGAGGCCAAGGCCGCCGTCCCGGCGCGGGCCGACCCGCGCCCTGCCTCGGGCGTGGTGCGGATGCAGGGCGAGATCGCCTCGGGCCAGGTGCTGCTGCACTTCCCCTGGAAGTCGCCGCTCGGTGCGGCCGTGTTCCGCCGCGGCGAGGCGGTCTGGCTGGTGTTCGACACCCCGGTCAAGCTGGACGTCGCCGGCGCCCCGGCCCAGACGTCGGTGTTCAAGGGCCTGCAGGTGGTCAACGGGCCGGACTTCTCGGCCGTGCGCATCGCCTCGCCGTCTATCGTCCCGGTCAAGGCCTGGGCCGACGGCGCGATCTGGACCGTGGCCCTGGGCGCCGGGGTGCAGAAGCCGGCCGCCCCGGTCAAGGCCGTGCGCGATCCGCAGAACCTGACCCCGTCGCTGCAGGCCGACATGGCCGGCGCCACCAAGGTGGTGTGGATCGGCGATCCGGTGGTCGGCGACCGTATCGCAGCGGTCACGGCGCTGGGCCCCTCCAAGGGCGTCGGCGGGCGACGCGCCTATGTCGACCTGACCCTGCTGCCTTCGGCCCAGGGCATGGCGCTCGAGCCCAAGGCCCCGGACCTGACCCTGGCCATCGACGGCGAATGGGTGCGCATCTCCCGGCCCAAGGGGCTGACCCTGTCGTCGGTCACCGCCACGGCGGGCCGTAAGTCGGGCGTCGTCGGCCTGCCGCAGGCCGCGTCCATGCCCGCCCTGATCGACTACGTCGGCTGGTCGCGCACCGGCGACGGCGGCTTCATGGCCCGCTACAGCGAACTGCAGAACGCCGCGGCCGACGAGATGAGCCGCGAGGCGGGCGGCGACAAGCAGGCCGGCGTCAACGCCCGCATGGGCCTGGCCCGGTTCCTGGCCGGCTCGCAGCTGTCGTTCGAGACCATCGGCGTCCTCAATCTCCTGGGCCGCCGCCACCCGGAGATGATGGGCGATCCGGAATTCCGCGGCATCCGCGGCGCGGCGCGGGCCATGGCCGGCCGCTACAAGGAGGCGGAGAACGACTTCTCGGTCCCGACCCTGGCCGACGATCCCGCCAGCGCCCTGTGGCGGGGCTATATCGCGGCCATGCAGAACGACTGGCCGGCGGCCAAGGACGGCTTCGTCAAGGGCGCCTCGGCGCTCAACCAGTTCCCCGCCGCCTGGCAGTCGCGCTTCGCCCGCGCCTACGCCGACACGGCGCTGGAGCTGAACCAGCTGAACGTCGCCTCCACCGAGGTGGCCCTGTCGATCGCCCAGACCAACGATCCCATCGAGCAGCTGGCGACGCGCCTGGTCCAGGCCCGGCTGATCGAGGCCCAGGGCTATCCCCAGCGGGCCCTGGCGCTGTTCGACGCCGTGGCCCGCGCCCCGCTCGACAAGCTGGCTTCGCCGGCGCGGATGCACGCCGCCCAGCTGCGCCTGTCGCTCGGCCAGATCAGCCCGAACCAGGCGGTGCAGGTCTACGACAGCCTGAGATTCCGCTGGCGCGGCGACCGGGTGGAGGTGGAGCTGATCCGCAACCTCGGCCAGCTCTACCTCGATCAGGGCCACTATCGCGAAGCCTTGGAGACCCTGCGCTCGATCGCCGACCAGCGCATCGTCGCGCCGGAGATGCAGGACGTGCAGGCGGACCTGGGCCGGACCTTCCGCGCCCTGTTCCTGGACGGCCAGGCCGACGGCATGGAGCCGGTCCAGGCGCTGGCCCTGTTCTACGACTTCAAGAACCTGACGCCGCTGGGCGCCGACGGCGACCTGATGGTGCGCAAGCTGGCGCGGCGGCTGGTGGACGTCGATCTGCTGGACCAGGCGGCCGAGCTGCTGAAATACCAGACCGACAACCGCCTGGACGGCGCCGCCAAGGCGCAGGTGGCGACCGACCTGGCCACCCTCTACCTGATGGCCCGCAAGCCGGAGCAGGCGATCCAGGCGATCAACGACTCGCGCACCACCATCCTGTCCCCGGCGCTGCAGGAGCAGCGGCGGATGATCGAGGCCCGCGCCTGGCTGGCCCTCAACCAGAACGACCATGCGCTGGAGCTGGTGGCCAAGACCAACTCCGCCGACGCCGACGGCATCCGCGCCGAGGTGGCTTGGCGCTCGCACCAGTGGGCCCCGACCGGAGCCCTGCTCGAGAAAATCCTGGGCGACCGCTGGACGAACGCCGCGCCCCTGGCGACGGACGAGGAGGCCATGCTGCTGCGCGCCGGCATCGCCTACAGCCTGGCCGCCGACGATGCCGCGCTCGAGCGCCTGCGCACCCGCTACCAGGGCCTCGTGGGCGCGGCCCGCGCGGCGGACGCCCTGCGCGTCGCCCTGGCCGGCACCGCCGGGGTCGAGGTCGCGACGCGGGACTTCGGCAAGGTGGCCGCCGACGCCGACATCTTCTCGGGCTGGGTGTCGCGCATGAAACAGCGCTTCAAGGACGCGCCGTCGCCCACCGGCGCCAAGGCCAAGGTGGCGAGCGCCGAGACCGGGGCCAAGGGGTAGGGAACGGCTCTCTCCCCGTGAACAGGGGAGCAGGAGGGATCAGGTCCCGCCCTTGGAGAAGCTCTCCACCAGGCTGCCGGCCACCAGCCGCCAGCCGTCCACCAGCACGAAGAAGATCCGCTTGAACGGAAGGCTGACTACCACCGGCGGCAGCATCATCATGCCCATGCTCATCAGGACGCTGGCCACCACCAGGTCGATCACGAGGAAAGGCACGAACAGCAGGAAGCCGATCTCGAAGGCGTGTTTCAGCTCCGAGATCATGAAGGCGGGCGTGACCACCTGGATCGGCGTGTCGGCGGCCACGCGCGGCTTGGGAATCTTCGACAGGCGCACGAACAGGGCCAGGTCGGTGCTGTCGACCTGCTTGAGCATGAAGGCCTTCACGGGCCCGGAGGCGGCGTTGAAGGCGACCGGCAGTTCCATCTTGTGGTCCAGCAGCGGCTTGATCCCGGCGTCGTAGGCCTTCTGCCAGGTCGGCCCCATGACGATGGCGCTGAGGAACAGGGACAGGCTGATGATCACCGCGTTGGGCGGGCTCTGCTGCAGGCCGATCGCCGTCCGCAGCAGCGACAGCACCACCACGATGCGCACGAAGGAGGTGGTCATGATGACGATGGACGGCGCCAGCGACAGCACGGTGAGCAGCCCCACCAGTTGCACCACCCGGTCGGTCAGGCCCGCGCCGGTGCCGAGGTTGATGTCCACCTGCTGGGCGATGGCCGCCGCCGGATAGACCAGGGAAGCGAGGGTGATGATCAGCGCGATCAGCGCGGAGCGGCGCACGTCCTCGCCGTGGAAACGGTCGGTGTAGGCGCGCAGGAGCGCCTGCGGGCGGGCCAGGAGGCGCTTCAACGGCCGTCCTCCGATGCAGGGTGGTTGGACAGCAGCCGACCCTCGCCGAGCAGCACCAGCCGCTCCTGGCCGTCCAGCCGCATCAGCACCAGGCGATGGTTGGCCCCCAGGACCAGGCTCTCCACCACGCTCATGCGCCGCTGGCGCGCGGCGGCCAGGGGCAGCAGGCCGGCGGGGGCGAATCGCCGGTAGGCCCAGACGGCCAGGCCGAACAGGCCCAGGGTTACCGCCAGGGCCGCCGCCACGCTGATGATCTGCACGAAGAGCATGCCCGTTCATAGCCAGATTCGCAGGCGCGCAGGGCGGCCCGTTGGGCGATCGGCCGCGACGTAAAGACCTTATTAACCGTGTTCTTTCACACTTTGCGTATGGATCTGAACGGCATCCCCCTGTTCTCGCTGCTGCAGAACAAGCTCGGCTACCTCAGCGAGCGTCAGCGGGTGATCGCCCAGAACGTGGCCAACTCCTCGACCCCCGGCTTCACGCCGAAGGACCTCAAGGCCTTTTCCGACCAGCCCGGCATCAAGGCGGGCGCGACCACCATGCGGTCCGCGTCCGTCGCGGCGACCCAGACCGACTCCGCCCACCTGGCAAGTGCGGCGTCCGATTCCGCCCCGCCGAAACCGGTCGCCTTTCTCAGCGTCAGCGCGCCGGACTCCGAGACCACGCTCGACGGCAACCAGGTCGTGCTGGAAGAGCAGATGATGAAGATGAGCGAAGCGCGCAGCGAATACGACGCGGCGGTCGGCTTCTACCAAAAGGCCATGGGCATGCTGCACACGGCCATCCAGAAGCCCGGCGCCTAGGGCTCAAGCGAGGCTGTCCGATGGCCGAGATCACCCCCCCTTCCTCCGCCGCCATGGCGGTTGCCGCCTCCGCCCTGCGCGCCCAGCAGGCGCGCATGCGCATCATCGCCGAGAACCTGGCCAACGCCGATTCCACCGCCTCCACTCCCGGCGGCGACCCCTATCGGCGGCAGACGCCGGTGTTCAAGACCAAGGCGCTGGAGGGCGGCGTCAAAGGCGTGGCCATGGACCGGATCGAACAGGACCAGACGCCCTTCCGCCAGGAATTCCAGCCGGGCAATCCCGCGGCCGACGCCCAGGGCTATGTGAAGATGCCAAACATCGAGCCCATGGTCGAAGCGCTGGATATGCGCGAGGCCCAGCGCGCCTATGACGCCAACATCAGCGTGATCGAGACGGCGCGGGCGATGAACACCAGCACGCTCGAACTGATCAAGCGGTAAGAATCCATGGCCATGATCGATCCGATGTCCGTCGCCAAGGCCTACGCCTCAGCGCAGGAATCCGCCGGCGGGGCCGGCGGGGCCAAGTTCATCGGCAGCGGCAACGACTTCGGCGACCTGGTCAAGAACGCCATCTCCGACGCTGTCCACTCCTCGCAGCACGCCGAAAAGCAGATGGCCGCCCAGGTCCAGGGCAAGGCCCAGCTGGTCGATGTGGCCACCTCCCTGGCCTCCGCCCAGTCCAGCCTGGAAACCGTGATGGCCGTGCGCGACCAGGTGATCTCCGCCTATCAGGAGTTCATGCGGATGACGATCTAGGCGCACCGGGTCCGTTTACCTTTGTTCGCCTCCGTTTACCCTTTCCGGCCGGCGTCTTAACCTTAATGGCGAGGTCGGAGGTGATTCCATGAACGGAGCGGA
>JAQGII010000302.1 GCA_028291305.1 Caulobacteraceae bacterium | reverse complement strand
GCCGGTCGGGTCGGCGGGCGGCGTCTGGGCCGACAAGGGGGCGGGTCCGGCCAGCAGGGCCAGGGCAAGGGCGCAGGACGCCAGTCCTCGCAGCCTCGATTGCACGCCCGCACGCATCGGCTGCCTCACTGTTTGGCGAAGCTGTAGAACGGCAGGTAGGGGCCGATGCCGGAACCGACCGACAGCTGGGGCTCCGACGGCGGGCTGGCGCCCTCCTTGATCTCGCGCGCCGACACGCAGGCGCGCGCCGCCGAGGCCAGGGCGAAGAAGTTGGGCGCCTTGGGGAAGGACGAGATGATGCAGTCGTCGTAGTAGGGATATTTGTCGTTCTGCGTGCAGCCGAACGAGGTGCGGTCGGGCCGGGCGGCGGTCAGGATCACCCGGTTGGCGTCTCTCAGGGACGGGATGAACACCCCCGAGAAACAGGCAGACAGGATCACCACCGTGGGCCGCTGGCCGCAGATGTCGTCGACCATGCGCGACAGGCCGGCGGGACTGAACAGCTTGTCGTTCAGCACGATGCCTTCGGGGGCGCCGTGGCTGGAGAAGTACAGCAGGCAACCGTCCTTGGCCTGTCGGGCCAGGTGCTCCAGGCTGCCGGCGATGACGCTGGGCTGCGACGGCAGCAGCTTCTCGCCGGGATAGCGTTCGGGCCGCACCGAGAACTGCTGGATGTTGCCGGGCGAGAAGCCGGCGCCGATCAGCGACCGGGTCACGTCGCGGCGGGCGTTGTCGAAGGCCTCGGTGGGGCCGCCGTCATGGGCGTGGAAGTCGCCCGCCACCACCACCGCCGCCCAGTTGGCGAAATCGGCGGAGGCCGCGCCGGCGCTGACCGGCAGGGCGGCGAAGAGCAGACAGAGGAGGGCCCAAATCCCTTTGAGCACCGGCGTCTTCACTTCTTGCGGAACTGATCGAGGGAGACGACCTTGGGTTCGTCCTCGTCGCCCGGGGGGGCGGCGCCGGCGGGAGCCTTCTTGGCCTTGGCCGGCTTGGCGACCGGAACCACCGGCGTCTCGTCCTCGACCTGCGGCGCCTCGGCCGGTTCGACGGACTCGAACTGCAGCAGGAACTGCACGCTGGGATCGTAGAACCGGGTCACGGCCGCATAGGGCACCGACAGCCGCTTGGGCTGGCCGCCGAACTTCAGGGTGACGGTGAAGAAGGTCTCGCCGGGCGCCAGGTCGCGGTATTGGTGCTGCAGGACGATGGTCATCTCGTCCGGATATTTGCCCAGCAGGTCCGGCGGCGCGGACACGCCCGGCGCCTCGGTCTTGAAGGTAATGTAGAAGTGATGCGCCCCCGGCAGGCCGTCGGGCGAGGCCGCGCGCTTCAAGGCGGCGCGGACCACGCCGCGCAAGGCGTCCTGGGCCATGGCCTCGTAGTGCATCAGGTCCTGGGGCGTTTCGTCCTGGGCCATGAAGCGGCTCTGTTTCCTGCGCGAAGTGGAGGCGAACCTAGCGCCTCGCGCGGCGGACGCAAAGACGCAAGCGTGGTCAAAATCGCTTAAGGACGATGAGGACATGGCGACGGGACGTGGAGGCGTCCGCGCTCAAGCAGCGAAGCGGTAGCGCAAAGAGAAAATGGAGGGTCGTCCGCGCTCAAGCAGCGAAGCGGTCGCGCAAAGAGAAATGAAGTGGAGGGCTTCTGTTGCCAGGCGCCCCCAATCCTCGTCGAAAGAAAGAAGGAGGGCGCTTTCCCGCCGTGAGGAAAGTGGAGGGCTTCTGTTGCCAGGCGCCCTCCGGGCCCCGCCTAACGCTGCTAAGACGCTAGGGCTTTATGTCGAGTTCTACCGAACCGCATTACGCGGCGAGGCGGATCTCTCCAGCGAAGTTATCGTTCGCATTTAGATTAAGGCCCGGTTCGCTGAGCCCACACGAGAGAAAGCAAACGTCTTTACACGTCTGTCGATGCTGATCGGCCCCATGCTCGCCGGCGATAACCCGGAAAAGGTGATGGTGGAGCCGCCGGGAATCGCACCCGGGTCCAGTCCGCTTATTGCACGCGCGTTTATCTCCATAGTCGGGCCGAAACCCGACCCGGCTAATATAGGCGCAAAGGGGCGGCGATAAAACCCTCTCCCCGGCGGGGGAGAAGGGATTCAGTCCACGCCCCGGGTCAGCGACAGCACGCCGGTGCGGCTCATCTCCGCCAGGCCCAACGGAGCCATCAGGTCGACGAACTTGTCGATCTTCGAGGACGCCCCGGTCAGTTCGAACACGAAGCTCTCGTGGGTGGTGTCGATCACCTTGGCGCGGAAGATGTCGGCCAGGCGCAGGGCCTCGGCGCGCTGGTCGCCGGTCCCGCGCACCTTGATCAGGGCCAGTTCGCGCTCGATGCCCAGGGGGTCGCTGGAGACGTCCTGCACGTGGCGGATCGACACCATCCGGTCCAGCTGCGCCCGGATCTGCTCCAGGATCAGCGGGGTGCCGGAGGTGACGATGGTGATGCGCGAGGCGTGGGTGGCGGTGTCGGTCTCGGCCACCGTCAGGCTCTCGATGTTGTAGCCGCGCGCGGAAAAAAGCCCGACGACGCGGGCGAGAACGCCCGGTTCGTTGTCGACCAGCACCGCGAAGGTGCGCTTCTCGGTGGCTTCGTTCACGCGCGGCGGCATGGTTTGGCTCCCTAGTTCATCTTCAACGCGTGCTCCCCCGCTCGCGGGGGAGCTGTCCCGAAGGGACTGAGGGGGCATTGATCGAGCGCCGCGGGTGAAGCATGCCCCCTCCACCACTTCGTGGTCCCCCTCCCCCGCCAGCGGGGGAGGACGCCTTAAACCAGCATCTTGCCTTCGTCGTCGATGGCGGAGGTCAGCTCGATCCCGGAATCGCCCAGCAGCATCTCGTTGTGCGCCTTGCCGGACGGGATCATCGGGAAGCAGTTCTCCTCCTTGGCCACGCGGCAGTCGAACAGGACCGGATGCGGGCTGTCGATCATCTGCATGATCTTGGCGTCCAACTCGTCCGGCGTCTCCGCGCGGATGCCCACCCCGCCCAGCGCCTCGGCCAGCTTGACGAAGTCGGGCAGGCTTTCGGAATAGGAGTGGCTGTAGCGCTCGCCGTGCAGCAGCTGCTGCCATTGGCGGACCATGCCCATCCATTCGTTGTTGATGATGAACACCTTTACCGGCAGGTCGAACTGCATGGCCGTGGACAGCTCCTGGGTCATCATCTGGATCGACGCCTCGCCGGCGATGTCGATCACCAGCGAATTGGGATTGCCGAGCTGCGCGCCGATCGCGGCGGGCAGGCCGTAGCCCATCGTCCCGAGCCCGC
>JAQGII010000241.1 GCA_028291305.1 Caulobacteraceae bacterium | reverse complement strand
GTATTGCGACACGCCATAGCTCGGGCCGGTCTGGTAGGCCGCCTGCCACTGGTCGTCGCCGCGCACGTACATCTCGTACTTGTCCATCAGCCTGAACTGGTACTCGGCGTCGGCGCTGATCTGCCAGGTGGGCACGCCCAGTGGATCGCCGGCCAGGAAGGTCGGCAGGGCGCTGGAGCCGGGCGCCGCGGGGCCCTTCACCGCGTCGAGGTATTTGGCTTCGTCGTAGCCGGCGTTGAGGGTCAGGGTCAGGGGACCGATCGGCCGGTAGTTGACCTGCAGGTCGACGCCCCGGCTTTGCGCGCGGCCGCCGTTGACGACGAAGCTCTGGCCGCAGCCGCCGATGGTGACCGTGGACTGCACGCCGGTCCAGTCGATCTGGTAGAGGGCGCCGTTCACCTGCAGCTTGTTGTCCAACAGGCGGAACTTGCCGCCGAGCTCGTAGCTCCACACCGTGTCGGAGTTGTACGCCTGCGGAATCTGGGTGGCGTTGATGCCCAGCTGGTCCAGGCCGGTCTGGCAGACCGCCTGGCTGACGTTGGGGTTCACACCGCCGGCGCGGAAGCCCTTGGCCGCCGTGGCGTAGACGATCTGGTTGGGCTTCAGGTCGTATTCGACGCTGAACTTCGGCGTCACCGGATTGTCGATGCCCTGGCCGGACGTCACTGCTCCCACCGAGGTCGGGATGCGCGACGAGAACTGGCCGTAGTTCAGCTGGAAGTACTGGATCTCGTTGCGGGTCACGCGCAGGCCGACGGTGGCCTTCAGCTTGTCGGTGATCCAGTAGTTGCCTTCGCCGAAGCCGGCCAGTTCGGTGTCCTGGATGCGGGCGTCCAGCTTGGCCTGGCAGTTACAGTCGTTGACCACCCCGTAGCGGGTGAAGGCGTCGATGCCGCGGAACAGGAGCTGGGTGCGGTCGGCATTGGACTGCGGGTTACGGTATTCGTAGTGGGTGTGGATGCGGGTGTTGGCGAAGTACAGGCCGGCGACCCAGTTGAACGGACGCTCGCTGGGCTCAGACGAGAAGCGCAGTTCCTGCTCCAGGCCGTAGCGCCAGTTGTTGCCCTGGAAGTGGCCGGGGAAGTCGCCGCCGTAGGAGAACAGCGGGAAGCCGGTATGGGCCGAATCCAGCGTGGTCCGCTGCTGCTGCGTCGGATCCTCGCCGCCAGCGTTTTCGCTGTAGCCGTGGTCCTGGACGTAGGACGTCACCGATTTCACGTTCATGTGGTCGAAGTGGTAGTCCAGCGTCAGCGAGCCGACATCCAGCTTGGTGTAGCCGGGGGTCACAGACAGCTGCGCCGTGGCCAGGGAGTCGCGCTTGCCCAGGTGATAGGGTCCGTAGCTCGCCGCCGGGCGCATATAGACGCCGTTGACGGTCTGGCCGGGGACGGCATTGGCGGGACAGGCCACGGTGGGGGGCACGAAGGCGCCCACGGTCGCGGCCGGCCGGGCGACGGTGTTGCAGACCGCCGCCGTGGTCCACGTCTGGCCGGCGGGCGCGATGCTGCCGTCCGTCGCATGGATGTCGGTGGTGGCGCCGTTGCCGCCCGCGTTCCAGGTGTCGGCGTGATAGTAGCCGACGGTGGCGCTGGCCCGGTCGTTGATCTGCCACAGCACCTGGGCGCGAGCCGCCCACTGCTTGTTCTCGTTGTCGTTCTTGGCGATCACGGCGCCGGTGAAGGGGTTGATCAGGTTGATCCAGCCGCCGGTGTCGCGCTGGATGCCGCTGATGCGGAAGGCCAGCTTGTCCTGCACGATCGGGCCGCCGATGGCCGCGCCGTACTCCCAGCTGGGCGCCCCGCCGCCGGTGTAGTCGGATACTTCCGCCCGCGCCGATCCCGAATAGCGGGTCAGGCTGGGGGTCGGGGTGATGAAGCGGATGGTGCCGCCTTCGGACGAGCCGCCGTACAGGGTGCCCTGCGGCCCCTTCAGCACCTCGACGCGCTCCAGGTCATAGAGGACGGGCGTGGGGGCGCCAGGGTTCTGGCTGACGCCGGCGTTGTTGCGCTTGGTCAGGGAGGTGTCGTCCAGATAGACGCCGGTGGTGGCCGCGCCGACCGAGGCGACGATGCCGCGGATGGCGAAGGTGGCCGCGCCGCCCTGCGACACCGTGGCGAACAGGCCGGGGACGGTGCGGGTCAGGTCGGACGCCTGCTTGAGGCCCTGCTGGTCGAGGGTCTGCTGGGTCACGGCGGCGATGCTCAGCGCGACCCGGTTGACGGTGTCGACCTGACGGGTGGCGGTGACCACCACTTCTTCCAGGGCGTTGGAATTCGGCTCCGGCGCGGCCTGGGCGAAGGCGGCCGATCCCACCAGGGCGGCGGACAAGGCCGTGCTGACGAACAGTGCACTGCGCGCACTTTTCAAGTGAATCATTGGTTTCCCCTCTATCTGTTGCCGCCAATTCCGTTGTTCGGTGGCGGTATTGTTTCTGAGAACGCTGGCGGATCGGCTCGATTGAACCGAAAACCGGATACGGAATCTAATCTATAACTTTTGATAGATGTTCAGATTCTGCCTGGATGCACGCCCCTCCCGGGTTTTTATTGGTTCCGGCGGCAAGCTGGGCTGTATTCGCCGCATGTCCCATCGCCAGACTAGTTATCAAACGCAAGTTATTTTGCACCAAGCCCGGCGTCTGTCAATCGGATCGATATGAATGATAATTGTTGTCAACACGTCCTATATTGACCTGGCAACACTGGCGGAACTGCAGAACGGGAGAACCGGACTGGCGGTTTGATCGTTGGTGGGGGCACACGGAGACCCGCCATGCCCGACGCCCGCCCCGAAGACATCCGCCGCGACCAGGCCCGCGCCGCCGCCGAGCAGCAACGCGCGATCCAGCGCCAGGTCGACGAGGCGGACCGACGGGCGTCCGGCTCCTCTTCGGACGGCGCGGGCGCCATGCAGGCCGGGGCCCGCGCCTATCCCGAACCGCCCTTCCCGGCCCAGCACCAGCCCAAGCCGGGCTCGGAGGCCGACCTGGCGCTGCAACCCCTGTACGACGCGCCCTACTACGCGGGCTCGGGCAAGCTGAAGGACAAGGTGGCGCTGATCACCGGCGCGGAGTCCGGGATCGGCCGGGCGGTGGCGGTGCTGTTCGCCCGCGAGGGCGCCGACATCGCCGCCCTCTACCTGGACGAGACGCAGGACGCCGAGGTGACGCGCAGGGCCGTGGAAAAGGAGGGCCGCCGCTGCCTGCTGATCTCCGGCGACGTGCGTGACCGGGGCTTCTGCTTCGAGGCCGTGGACCAGGTGGTCGAGGAGTTCGGCGGACTGGACGTGCTGGTCAACAACGCCGCCTTCCAGGTGCACACCGCCGACTTCGAGGACCTCACCGAAGAACACTTCGACGTGACGATGAAGACCAACCTCTACGGCTACTTCCACATGGCCCAGGCGGCCGTGCCGCACATGAAGCCGGGTTCGGCCATCGTCAACTGCGGCTCGGTCACCGCGCTGATGGGCAACAAGGACCTGCTGGACTATTCCACCACCAAGGGGGGCATCCATGCCTTCACCCGGTCCCTGTCGAGCAACCTGATCCCCAAGGGCATTCGCGTGAACGCCGTGGCCCCTGGGCCGGTGTGGACCCCGCTCAACCCCAGCGACAAGGAAGCGGACAAGGTAGCCCAGTTCGGCGCCGACACCCCGATGAGGCGCCCGGCCCAGCCCGAGGAAATCGCCCCTGCCTTCGTCTTCCTGGCCTCGCCCCAGCTGTCCAGCTACATCACCGGGGAGATCCTGCCGGTGATCGGGGGCTACGACAGTCGGTAGGGACAGTTCCTTGCCCCTGATAAAAATTCGTTTGCCTTGCTGCCCATTTTCGAACGACCTTCGCGCAAAGAAGTTCGCGGAGGGAACTCGTCATGTCGTCCAGCACGTCGACGCCGGCCAGCGGCAACCGCTCCATCCTGATCGTGGCCTTCTGCTGCCTGGCGGCGATGGGCGAGGGCTTCGACCTGCAGGCCCCGGGCGTGACCATGCCGGTGCTGGGCCCCCTGTTCAAACTGGCCGCCGGCGAGGGAAAGGGCTTCATCGCCGGCTTCCTCAGCCAGAAGAGCCTGTTCCTCAGCATGAGCACCTTCGGCCTGCTGTTCGGCGCCATGATCGGCGGCCGGGCCGCGGACCTGGTTGGCCGCAAGTGGGTGGCGGTGACGTCGGTCACCCTGTTCGCCCTGCTGTCGGTGATCACCGCCCATTCCACCAGCGCCCAGATGCTGCTGTGGGCCCGTTTCTTCACCGGC
>JAQGII010000229.1 GCA_028291305.1 Caulobacteraceae bacterium | reverse complement strand
TTGCCGACGATGCGCTCGCGCAGCCACGGGGGGATCGACTTGGCGGGCATGCCGCAGACGACCTTGCGGTTCATGATCCGGTAGCCGGGGCCGAGCAGGCTGGTCAGGCCGGCGACGATCTGCGGCGCCTGTTCGATGAAGTCGAGCTTGCCGGGGAACCGCTCCAGCAGGTTGCGGCCCGGCCGCGGGCTGACGCCGCGGTACTGGGGATCGGCGTCGAACGCCGCTTCGCTCAGGAACAGGCTGCCGTCGTAGCGGCGGTCGGCCCGCAGCAGCGCCAGCAGCTCGCCGGCGGCGGCCGGGTCCACCGGCCGGTCGAACAGATGGTAGCCGAGACCGGCAAGGTCCCGGACGATGGGTTCGGCGCCCACGATCTCGTTTGTCCGCGCTAGCGCGCCTTCGTCCAGAGCCATCCGCCCGCTCCCACAATCCACATGAAGGGTCGCGGTTCGGGGTTAACGCGTCGTGAAATTAGCGGGTTGCCACCCGGCGGCAGACCTGGCGCAGGCCGTCGATCACATGCTGGCGCGCCTCGGGCTGGGCGTTGACCGGATCGGCCAGCAGCAGGAGACCGTTCAGGTGCACCTGCACCGCGGGCCAGTTCCACATCTTGCGGGCCGCCAGATTGTCGAGCAACTCGCACAGGCTATAGGCCGCCTGGCCCAGCTCGGGCATGCCATAGACCCCGGCCATGTCCAGGACTTCGCTGGACAGGCTGTAGAGCGTCTGGACGATGGCCAGCTTGGGGGCCTGCTCGGCCTTGCGGCCGAGGGCCTGGATCTCCTCCAGCTTGACCCGCAGCGCGTCCAGGCACTCCAGCCGCCCTTCCTCGAGATTGCCCTGGGCGTCCTCGAGGGCCTGGGCGACAGTCTTGCCGCCCGGCGCCCAGATGATCCTGGACAGGCGGTTGTCGGGCCGGCGGGTGATGACCGTCACAGCAGGGACTCCTCCGGATCGATCGGCGCGACCGGCGGCGCGGCGGCCTCGACCGCCGCATCCGAGCGCCGTCGTCCCGCGCCTGTCCCCTCGGGCGGGCCGAGGTTGTGGAACCGGCGATCGGGGCCGACGTAACCGTCCAGTTCGACGAACGCCCGGGCCTCCTGGGCGACCCACAGCACTCGCTCCAGCAGGGTGCGCGGGGTCACCGGTTTGGTCACCACGAAGTTGGCGCCGCAGTCGCGGGCCTTCTGCACCTGGTCCAGCGGCGTGTGGCCCGCCACCACCATCACCGGTGCGAACCGGTTGGGCGCCAGGTCGCTGCGGCGCAGCGCGGCGACGAAGTCGTAGGCCTGGCCGTCCTTCAGGGAGCCGTCGCAGACGACGAGATCCAGATCGGCCTCCTCGCAGACCTCCATCGCCCGCGCGGCGGTGTAGCAGCGATAAGGGTCGCGCACGCCGAAGCCCTGGAAAATCCGGCTGAGCAGGTTCATCCCGGATTCTCCTGAAAGTAGAAGAACCGCGGCGCGCTCCAGGTTGATCCGGCCTTTAGGGAGTGGGGCTTCCGACATCGGGCATCAGAATAGCTCGCATTCGCCCACGGGCGCTACGGCCCAGCTTAGCGCCGCGTCCTTATGACCTAGCCTGTTAGCCATGTCGGACAGGGGAACGGCGGCCAGGGCGGCGGCGATATCCAGCCGCCAGTCGGCGGGGGCGTCCTCGCCGAGCCGCTGCAGGAAGCCGGCCAGGGCCGCCAGCTTCTGGGCCAGGGCGTCCAGTCCCTGCGCCTCTTCGACGAGGGTCTGATCGCCCCCTCTGCCGGCCCGCCGGATCAGATCGCCGGCCAGCCACTGCAGCCGATCGGCGCCTTGCGACAGGTCTGCGGCCTCCGCCGCCGCCGCCTGCAACACCTGGCCCAGCGGCTGGTCCATCAGAACAGCTCCACGGCGCCCTGGAGGGCCGGCTCGGCCACGGCGGGCTTGCTCTGTTCGGCTTCCAGCACCGAGCGGCCGGGATCGGCCAGCGCCATCTGGCGCACGCGGCCGGACACCGGCCAGAACTGCACCCGCCGCGCCCTTTGGCCGCGCAAACTGCCGCCAATGTGGCTGATGCCTTCGCTGGCCAGGAATTGCTCGGCGAAGACGGCGTTCTGCAGGCCGATGTCGCTCAGCCCCTCGACCACCCGGGCCCCGCCGAACAGCTTGACCTGGAGCCTCTCGCGCCGCGCGCCCATGCGGTAGAGGGCGTTGAGCAGCAGCTCCATCGACTGCACGCCATAGCGCATGGCGTCCGGGCCAGGCTGCTCCTGTCGTCCGCCGGGCAACAGGAAGTGGTTCATGCCGCCGACGCCGGCTTCCTCGTCGCGCATGCAGGCCGCCACGCACGAGCCCAGGATGGTGCTCATCACCACCGCCGGGTCGTCGCTGACGGCGAATTCGCCCTGGATCACATGCAGGCGGCGCTCGCGGGAAGGAAAAGTCTGGGGCGGGTTCACGTCAGCTTACCGAACACCGCCTCGATCTTGTCTTTCAGCATTTGCACGGTGAAGGGCTTGACCAGGTAGTTGTTGACCCCGAACTGCACGGCCTTCTGCACCAGCTCCTTGTCCGAGCGGCCCGTGAGCATGATGAAGGCGGTCTTGGAGATGGGGCCGTGGCTGCGGATGGCGCGCAGCAGGCCCAGGCCGTCCAGCTTGGGCATGTTGAAATCGGAGATCACCAGATGCACCGGGCGCGCCAGGATATGGCGCAGCGCCTCCTCGCCGTCGGGGGCTTCCTGGATGTCGACGAAGCCCAGTTGCTGCAGCCCGGTGCGCACCAGCGAGCGCATGGTCAGCTGGTCGTCCACCACCAGGATACGGATCGCGGCCGGCGCGGGCATCAGGCACGCTCCCGTTGTTCAAGGTTACACAAGTCGAGGATGGCGTCGCCCATCCGCTCCAGCGAGGTCTGCCGCTCGACCGCGCCGAGATCGGCCGCGGCCTTGGGCATGCCGTAGACGACGCAGCTCTGCTCGTCCTGGCCGAGGGTGTGGCCGCCGAGGTCGCGCATTTCCTTCAGGCCCCGCGCCCCGTCGCGGCCCATGCCGGTCAGGATGACGCCGACCGCGCCGCCGGCGACGGCGTGGGCCAGGGACGAGAACAGGCGGTCCACGGACGGGCGATGGCCGTTGACCGGCTCGCCGTCGCGCAGGGCGCAGCGCGGGTTGTTGGCGCCGACCACCTCCAGATGCGCCAGCCCGCCGGGCGCCAGATAGACGCGCCCCTGTTGCAGCGGCGCGCCGTCGTAGGCCTCCTGGACTTCGGCGGCCGAGCTCCGGTTGAGGCGCTCGGCGAAACTGCGGGTGAAGGCGGCGGGCATATGCTGGGTAATGACCGTGGGCGGGCAGTTGGCGGGGAAGCGCGAAAGAACGGTCAGCAGCGCTTCGACGCCGCCGGTGGAGGATCCAATCGCCACAATACGCCCGTTAGGCGAAAAACGGTGGGCTTGGGCGCCCCCCCTGGCGGCTAGGCCAGCTGGCCTTACCCGCGCCTTGGCGGCGGTCTTCACCTTCTCGGCGAGCTCTTCGAAGGCGCTGGCGACATCCGCGCCCGGCCCCGGCTTGCCCACGCAATCGACCGCGCCGATCTCCAGGGCCTGCAGCGTCGCGTCCGCGCCCTTCTGGGTCAGGGTCGAGACCATCACCACCGGCATCGGCCGCAGGCGCATGATCTTTTCCAGGAATTCCAGGCCGTTCATGTTGGGCATCTCGATGTCCAGCGTCAGGACATCGGGCTCCAGGGCCTTGATGGCGGCGCGCGCCTCGAGCGGATCGCCGGCGACGCCGACGACCTCGATCTCGGGGTCGCGGCGCAGCACCGCGCTGATCAGGCTGCGCATAGTCGGGGAGTCGTAGACGATCAGGACCCGGGAGCTGCTCATTGGCGCTCCGCCCGGCAATAGGTTGTCAGGCCGTCGGTGACGAAGGCCGAGGT
>JAQGII010000226.1 GCA_028291305.1 Caulobacteraceae bacterium | reverse complement strand
AGCCTGAATGCATCTGGGCGCAGGCGGCGCGGCCCAGCGCCCGGGCCTGCTTGTCGGCCGGCCACAGCTTGGCGTCCGGCAGCCGGTCGGCCAGGTATTCGCAGATGGCCAGGCTGTCCCAGACGGTGAAGTCGCCGTCGATCAGCACCGGGCACTGGCCACCCGGCGAATAGGACGCGAGCATGTCGGCGGTGTCGGGCTGGCGCAGCGGGACCACGATGTCCTCGAAAGCGGCGCCGGCGCGCTTCATCGCCAGCCAGGGGCGCAGCGACCAGCTGGACCATTTGCGCGTGCCGATCACCAACTTCATCGCCGCCTCCATCATCCGCGCCCCGGAACGGCAACCTAACGGAGCGCGACGGCCGCCGAAACCTTCCGGTAGCACGGCCGCCTTGACTCCGGTCGTCGGCGCGGGCCATCAGCCCCGCTCAGGAGAAGCTCATGATCCCTCGTTATTCCCGTCCGGAAGCCGCCGACATCTGGTCGAACCAGACCAAGTACCGCATCTGGTTCGAGATCGAGGCCCACGCCGCCGACGCCATGGCCGATCTCGGGGTCATCCCCAAGCGGGCCGCCGAGGTGATCTGGGAGAAGGGCCGCGACGCGGTGTTCGATTCCGACCGCATCGACGAGATCGAGCGCACCACCAAGCACGACGTGATCGCCTTCCTCACCCACGTGGCCGAGATCGTCGGGCCGGAGGCGCGCTTCCTGCATCAGGGCATGACCTCCTCCGACGTGCTGGACACCTGCCTGTCGGTGCAGCTGTCGCGGGCCGCCGACCTGTTGATCGAGGGCGTCGACAAGGTGCTGGTCGCGCTGAAGCGCCGCGCCTACGAGCACAAGCTGACCCCGACCGTGGGCCGCAGTCACGGCATCCATGCCGAGCCCACCACCTTCGGCCTCAAGCTGGCCGGCCATTACGCCGAATTCGAGCGCGGCCGCGCGCGCCTGGTCGCCGCCAAGGAGGAGATCGCCACCTGCGCCATCTCCGGCGCCGTGGGCACCTTCGCCAACATCGACCCGCGCGTCGAGGTCTACGTCGCCGCCAAGATGGGCCTGAAGGTCGAGCCGGTGTCCACCCAGGTGATCCCGCGCGACCGCCACGCCGCCTATTTCGCCGCCCTGGCCGTGGTCGCCTCGTCGATCGAGCGCCTGGCGACGGAGATCCGCCACCTGCAGCGCACCGAGGTGCTGGAAGCCGAAGAGCCGTTCGATCCCGGCCAGAAGGGCTCCTCGGCCATGCCGCACAAGCGCAACCCGGTGCTGACCGAGAACCTGACCGGCCTGGCGCGGCTGGTCCGCTCGGCGGTGGTGCCGGCGCTGGAGGACGTGGCCCTGTGGCACGAACGCGACATCAGCCACTCCTCGGTGGAGCGCGGCATCGCCCCGGACGCCACCGTGCACCTGGACTTCGCCCTTCGCCGGATGGCCGGGGTGGTGGAGCGGCTGGTCATCTATCCGGAGAACATGCTGGCCAACCTCGACCGCCTGGGCGGCCTGGTGCATTCCCAGCGGGTGCTGCTGGCCCTGACGCAAAAGGGCATGGCGCGCGAGGCCGCCTACTCCGCCGTCCAACGCAATGCCATGAAGGTCTGGCGCGGCGAAGGTAAGTTCGTAGAACTACTGAAGTCGGACCCGGACGTGAGCCCCCATCTTGGTGAATCCGAACTTAAGGATCTTTTCGACCTCGGTTACCACTTTAAGAATGTGGACACCATATTTGCCAGAGTCTTCAATGCGTAGACTTTTTTTGCGCTACTCGCTTAGCGAGAGAAAACATTATTAAGCTTTAGAGGACAAATTCCGCTCACCCAGAACGGGGCAAGAGGGAAAGAATATGAAGTCCAAGATCGCAATCGTTGGCGGGGTGCTGGGCGCCCTGGTGATGGCCGGCAGCGCGGCTGCCGACGCCAAGTCGTATCAGGCCGCCGTCGAGCGTTGCCTGGGCCAGTACGCCAACAGCAACGACTCCGCCACGGTGACCCTGGAATGCTCGGCCGCGGCCGGCAAGCTGGGCGATTGCAAGGTGCTGGAAAACAATGGCTCCAAGGGCTTCGGCCAGGCCGCCATGTGCGTCGCCAAGGAAATTCCCGTGGGCGACAAGACCGGGACCCTGAAGGTTCCCGTGCGCTTCGCCGGCGCCAACGGCTAATTCGACAGCGACGATCCGTCGATCGATCAGGCCCCCCGGTTCGCGCCGGGGGGGCTTTTTGGCGCGTCCGTGATGCTCGGGCCGGGGCCGCGCCTGTCTAGTTGCCCGACTTGATCGCGTCGCGGGCCATGGCCAGCAGTTCGTCCATCTTGCCGCGCACCGCGCCCTCGGTGACCTTGGTCCCGGAAGCCGACAGGTCCTTGAACACCTTGCGCAGCACGTCCTCGTCGCCCGGCTGCTCGAAGTCGGACTTCACCACCGCGCGGGCGTATTCTTCCACGTGGTCGCCCTGCAGGCCCATCAGGCCGGCGGCCCACAGGCCCAGCATGCGATTGCGGCGGGCCACGGCCTTGAACTCAACTTCCTCATCATGAGCGAACTTGTTTTCGAAGGCCTGCTCGCGATCGTCGAAGGTGGTCATGTTTACCCCAGTCATTCGAGACGGTGCATATAGCGCCAGGGCGCGCGCCGCAATGCGTCGATTTCCGGCGCCCCCCAGGCCCCCGCTTCGTTTGCGCCCGCCGGCCCGATCCGGTAGGTTCCACCAGGCTTCGGGTCTGCCCGGAACCTGAGTCGGACACGCGCGTGCGGCGACCGCGCGCGCGATTTGCTTTTGTTCGACAACCCAACCGGGATGCCTACCCCATGAACCGCCGCAAGAAAATCTACGAAGGCAAGGCCAAGATCCTCTACGAGGGCCCGGAGCCCGGCACCCTGATCCAGTACTTCAAGGACGACGCCACCGCCTTCAACGCCCAGAAGAAAGCCGTCCTCGAGGGCAAGGGCGTGCTCAACAACCGCATCTCCGAATTCGTGATGACGCGGCTGAACTCGATCGGCGTGCAGAACCATTTCATCAAGCGCCTCAACCTGCGCGAGCAGCTGATCCGCGAAGTGGAGATCATCCCCCTGGAGGTGGTCTGCCGCAACATCGCCGCCGGCTCGATGTCCGAGCGCTTCGGCCTGCCCGAAGGCCAGGCCCTGCCCCGCTCGATCATCGAATTCTACTTCAAGGACGACAAGCTGGGCGACCCGCTGGTCACCGAGGAGCACATCACCGCCTTCAACTGGGCCTCCACCCAGGAGATCGACGACATGCTGGCCACCACCCTGCGGGTCAACGACTACCTGTCGGGCATGTTCGGCGCGGTCGGCATCACCCTGGTGGACTTCAAGATCGAATACGGCCGCCTGTGGGAGGGCGACTTCGCCCGGGTGATCCTGGCCGACGAGATCAGCCCGGATTCCTGCCGTCTGTGGGACGCCACCACCAACGAGAAGCTGGACAAGGACCGCTTCCGGCGGGACATGGGGGGCGTCATCGAAAGCTATACCGAGGTGGCGCGCCGCCTCGGAATCATGAAGGACATGCCGCGCGTCATCGAGGGCGGCGTGGCGTAAGTCGGAGTCGGGCATGAAGGCCAAGGTCCACGTCTATCTGAAACCCGGCGTGCTGGACGTCCAGGGCAAGGCCATCGAGGGCGCCCTGCACGGCCTCGGCTGGGGCGATGTCGCCAACGTCCGGGTCGGCAAGACCATCGAGTTCGAGGCCCCCGGCTCGGATCGCGCCAAGCTGGAGGCCGACGCCAGGGCGATGGCCGAGAAGCTGCTCGCCAACACCGTGATCGAAAGCTACCGGGTGGAGGTGGCCTAGATGAAAGCCGCCGTCGTCGTCTTCCCCGGCTCCAACTGCGACCGCGACTGCGCGGTAGCGGTGCAGCGCTCCACCGGCGCCGCCGTCGACATGGTCTGGCACCAGGACACGGCCCTGCCCCAGGGCGTCGACCTGATCGTGCTGCCCGGCGGCTTCTCCTACGGCGACTACCTGCGCTGCGGGGCCATGGCGGCGCAGTCGCCGGTCATGCGCGAAGTGGTCAAGGCGGCCGAGGGCGGCGTGGCCGTGGTCGGCATCTGCAACGGCTTCCAGATCCTGTGCGAGGCGGGGATGCTGCCCGGCGCCCTGCTGCGCAACGCCAGGCTGAAATACATCTGCAAGACCATCGACCTGGACGTGACCAACGCCCAGACCCGCTTCACCGCCGGCTACGCCGGCCGCCGCGACGTGCGCATGACCATCGGCAACGGCGAGGGCAACTTCTTCGCCGACGAGGAGACCCTCGACCGGCTGGAGGGCGAGGGCCAGGTGGTGTTCCGCTACAGGGACGAGAACCCCAACGGCTCGGCGCGCAACATCGCCGGCATCGTCAACGCCCGCGGCAATGTGCTGGGCATGATGCCCCACCCCGACCGCTCGTTCGAGGCGGAGCTGGGCTCGGCCGACGGCGCCGTGCTGTTCCAGAGCGCGATGGCCAGCGCCTAGGCGCCCCAACCTCCGCTCATCCCGGCGCATGCCGGGACCCAGATCGTATGGCGAAGACGTCGGCGACCGGCGATGTCCGACCTGTAGCCGTCATTCGCTTGACTGCGGAAAGGCGAAATTGGTTCCAGCCACTGAAGGTCCGGCTGGTCAGGCCGGCGCGGCGGCGTCGGGGTGCAGAATGTTCTCCGACCGCAACGCGTCCCAAAAAGCGGCCGGGATCTTGGCCCTGAGCGCGGCGTGGTCGGCCAGCACATGGTCAGGGCTTGCGGTCCCGACCACCAGCGCGCAGGCGACGTCGGGCGCCAGGCTGAACTGGAGGGCGGCCGCGACCAGATCGACACCGTGCCGTGCGGCGATCGTGCGCAGCCTTGCCAGCCGCTCGCGCTTGTCTTCCGGGATCAGCATGTTCTCCTCGCCATAGTTGTACCGCGGCTGGCCGCCCAGAAACCCGGCGTTGAGCGCCGATCCGACCACGAAGCTCACGCCCTTCTCGCGCGCCTTTGGGAACACGCTCTCGACCGCGTTGAAGTGGTCGATCAGCGAATACTGGCTAGCGAGCAGGTGCACGTCGCTGTCGGCAGCCTCCAGGCACCTCAGGATGGGCTCCGGGCAGTTCACGCCCATGCCCCAGCCGTCGATCACACCCTCTTCACGCAGGCGGGTCAGCGCCGGGAACGCGCCTCGCTCCGCCACGGGCCACATCGCCTCCCAGTCGTCAGGCAGGTGCTTGTTGTCGGGCGAGAGATCGTGAACGAACACGATGTCGAGACGGTCCAGTCCGAGGCGCTGCAGGCTGTCCTCGATCGAGCGGAGCACGCCGTCGGCGGTGTAGTCGAAGTGCGGTGTGTTGGGCGAGGTGGTGAAGGGGAAGTACTTCTTCGCCTTGTGGTCGCGGCTCGCGCGCAACAGCTTGCCGACTTTGGACGAGATCACGAACTCACCACGGGGCTTTCGCGCCAGGAAGCGGCCGAAGCGCCGCTCGGCGAGGCCGAGTCCATACCAGGGCGACACGTCGAAGTAGCGCACGCCTGCGTCCCAGGCGGCCGCCAGCGTCGCCTCGGCCTGCTCGTCCGTCGCGAACTGGAACTCGTTTCCTATCGGTACTCCGCCGAGGCCGAAGTCGTGAGGCGGACGGTAGCGCTGCCGAGCCATGGCGGACCCTTTCATGAGACGGGGCGAGGGAAGAACCCCCGGCCGGCGCTCAGGCTGCATCGACCAAGGGCAGCCTTCAGAAATATTTTTTGGAATGGTTGAGCCGTCCGGAGATGAAGCGGGGCGCTGGGGCGGCTTCGGCCGGGCTGCGCCAGGAGCGGTCGTTGGGACGCCGGACGGAAGCCGACATTCAGCCTGGCGGCGCACCGGCTTCGGGTTGCGGCCTCTGCTCCGCCCATTCCAGCAGCGCGTCGAGCGCCGGGCACATCGCCTGGCCCCACGAGGTCAGCCGGTATTCCACCTTCGGCGGCACCTGCGGATAGACCACCCGCTCGACGATGCCGTCGCGTTCGAGGTC
>JAQGII010000223.1 GCA_028291305.1 Caulobacteraceae bacterium | reverse complement strand
GACCTCGACAAGCCGCGCGGCTTCTCGGTCATCGGCGGGGCGGAGGCCAAGGACTTCCTGGCCACGCGGCCGGTGTCCATCCTGCCGGGGGTCGGGCCGGCGCTCCACAAGTCCCTGGAGCTGGCGGGCTTGCGCACCGTGGGCGACCTGGCGCGCGCGGATGCGCGGATGCTGGCGGACAAGTTCGGGGCCTACGGCCTGCGCCTGTCGCAGCTGGCCCAGGGCCAGGACTCGCGGGCGGTGGACCCGGACCAGCAACGCAAGAGCGTCAGCGCCGAGACCACCTTCGACCAGGACCTGAGCGAGCTCGCCGCGCTGGAGGACCGCCTGTGGCCGCTGTGCGAGAAGGTGGCCCGCCATTGCCGCGCGGACGCCATCGCCGGACGGGTCGCCGTGCTGAAGCTGCGCACCGCCGATTTCCGCATCATCACCCGGCGGCGCACCCTGGCGATCCCGACCCAGACGGCCAAGGGCCTGTTCGCGGTGGCGCGCGAACTGCTGGCCGCCGAGGCGCGCGGCGCGGCCTATCGCCTGATCGGCATCGGCGCGGCGGAGTTGGTGGACGCGGCCGGCCCGGCCAGCGACCTGTTCGCGGGAGACGAGATCCGCGCCCTCAAGAGCGAGCGGGCGATGGACGCCCTGCGCGAAAAATTCGGCTCAGCGGCGGTGCAGACCGGCCGGACGCTGAAGGCCGGACCCAGGGCCCGCTGAGGATCAACTCTGCGCGAAAATCTGGTAGCCGACCAGCTTCACCCGGGAGGGAGCGGTCACCCAGATGGGGGTCTCCAGGGCACGGGCCCCGCCCGCCGGCGCCGAAAAGCCGATATGGCCCTCGAGCCGGCAACCGGCGCCGTCAGCGACAGGTTGCAGCGCGACCGCCTGCCTGGGCGCCAAGGTGTTGACCCGGGCATCCGCGGTCGCCGCCGTCTCGACACGCAACTGGCTGGCCAGCAAGGCGCACGAGACGCCGCCCACCGGCTCGAACGCCAGCTTCAGGTCGTACCGGCCGGGCCCCAAGGTCAGATAGGGGCCGAACAGGGCTTCATCGGTGCTCTGCGAGGGATCGATCAGCCAACCGTCGCCGTCCTTATGCGCGCGATCGTGCGGCGCCAGCCTGTCCAGATAGGGAGACAGCTCCTTCAGGTCGCCAGGCGCGAAATGCAGGCCGTTCTGCGCCGCCACCTGCAGGAAGCGCGCCTCGCTCGGCGCGAAGGCCACGAATTTGCCGCCGCCGATCCCGCGCTGCCAGAACAGCTTGCGCGCCTGCACGGCCTGAAGGGCCTCGCCGTAGTCGATGTCGCCATTGAAGCACAGGATCACGTCCCGGTCGGCGGGCGTGGCCATCCTCAGGTCGCCGTCTTCGCGGGAAACCTTGTTGGGCAGGAAGGATTTGACGGCGTCGCAGAACTGGATGCCGGTCATCGGCGTCCTGGCCCGCTGGAGGATCGCCAGACCGGCGCGCACGTCGGCCACGGCCTTGGCCGGCGTCGGTTCGACCAGGAATCCCTGCCAGCCCATCCAGGCATAGTTGGAGAAGACCAGCAGGGCGGCGCAGACCAGGACGGCGCCGGCCAGGCGGGCGCGTTCAAAGATGATCGACATAGACGACCTTGGCGCTCGGCAACTCGGCCGTGACGATGAACGGGACGAGGGGCAGGACGAGGAACGGGAATGCGTAATAGAGGGAGAAGGATCCGGCGGTTTCCGAATAGGCGGTGACGCCGGCCAGGAACCAGGGAAGCGACGCCAGAAGACCGGTCAGCGCGATCCAGCGGGGACGCAGGGCGAAGCAGGCGAGGCAGCTGGCCAGGGTGATCAGCGCCTGGGGCTGTTCATGGGTCAGGACGTCCCAGCGGTGCGCCAGCAGCGTCGCGTTCAGGTGCGCATAGGCGGGCGCGCCGCTGTAGATGCGGGCGAAGTTGCTCTCGATCGGCAGTAGCGCGTTCTGCGCCAGCAGCGCCAGCGCCGGATAGGCCAGGGCGACGCCCACGAACGGCAGCAGGTCGCGCATCCGCTCGGGAATGCCGCGCTCGGCGATCGCGGCCAGGAACAGGTAGGCGCCGAGAATGCAGGCCATCTCCAGCCCGGCGTCCTCGCGCACCAGCAGGCACAGGACGAAGGCCACCCACGCCCAACGCATCCGGCGGTGGAAGATCAGCAACAGCGCCGTCACGGCCAGGGGCACGTAGAGGATTTCGATGTGCGGATAGGCGGCGGTCGTGCGCATGATGCCGGACAAGGCGAAGGCGATGGCGAACGTCGCGGCAAGAGCGATCGAGACGATCCGCCCGAGGGGCCGCAGGTAGTATTGGATGGCGACAAAGGCCGCCGCGGCGGCTCCCGAAAAGCCCAGGATCAGCACCATCTCCAGCGGCTGGAACTCCTTGAGCCCGAGCAGGCGGGAGATGAAGCTGAACGGGACCAGGATCGGGGAGATGTGCACATAGTAGAAGCTCGGCATGTTGATCGCCGAGGGCATCTCCAAATTCCGACTATCGGGGCCGACGATGTAGTTGAACAGGCCCGTGTCGTACAGATAGGGGCCAGCGCCATAGGTGCTGTGCTGGAACACCCCGAAATAGAAGACGCCGACCAGGATCGCGACCGTCGCACAAGCAACCGCGACGGGTACAAGGTCCCACCTACGCATCATCAGGTCGTCCCCTCCAGCAACGGCGCAAAGTTTGCGTCGTCTCTCGGGCTCCCGGCCCTTCGCCCCCCAGGCGAGTCCGCTCTAACACGAACAAATCCGCGTGCCGACCGGCAACCGAACCAACCGCTGTTTTTAGGAGGATTGACCGCGACCGCCTTTGCGGGCGCTTGAACCGCGCGCTATTTCAGTCGTTCGCCTTGCCTGCCCGCTTTTCGGAGACGCCATGCCCACCGTCGAAAAACGCCTTGCCGCCCTGGGCATCACCCTGCCCCAGCCCGTCGCGCCGGTGGCCAACTACGTGCCCTTCGTGCGCAGCGGATCACTGGTCCATATCTCCGGCCAGATATCGATCGACGCGGAGGGGGGGATCAAGGGCGTGGCGGGCGTCGATATCGACCTCGAGACAGCCATCGCCGCGGCGCGCCTGTGCGGTGTGAACCTCATCGCCCAGATGAAGGCGGCCGCAGAGGGTAACCTCGCCAGGGTGGTCAGGGTGGTCAAGCTGGGCGGCTTCGTCCAGGCCGGGCCGAACTTCTTCGACATCCCCAAGGTGGTCAACGGTTGCTCGGACCTGATGGTGGCGGCGTTCGGAGAAACCGGCCGGCACGCGCGCTCCGCGGTGGGGGTCTATCGCCTGCCGCTCAATTTCGCCGTCGAGGTCGACGCCGTGGTGGAGATCGCATGAGCCTGCAAGGCCGCCTGCTCAGCGCTCCCATCGCCCATCGCGGCCTGTGGCGGGTCGGCGGACGGCCTGAAAATTCGTTGACGGCGTTCGAGGCCGCCTGCGCCGGCGGATACGGCATCGAGCTGGACGTGCGCTTGACCGCGGACGGCGAGGCGGTGGTGTTCCACGACGAAACCCTGGAGCGGATGACCGCCCAGTCGGGCCTGGTGGAGGAGCAGACCGCCGAGACCCTCGCCGCCCTAACCCTGCTGGGCTCGGACCAGCATATCCCCACGTTGGAGCAGACCCTGGCCCTGGTCGGCCAGCGGGCGCTCCTGCTGGTCGAACTGAAGACCCCGGCCGGACAGGAGGGCCTGCTGGAGGCGGGCGCGGCCGCCCTGCTGGCTGTCCACCCCGGCCCCGTGGGCGTCCTCAGCTTCAACCCCGACGCCCTCGCCTGGATGGCCGCGCACGCCCCCGACCTCGCGCGGGGCCTGAACGCCGGGCAACCGTCAGATCTCGAGGCGATCGACCGGGCCCATCCCGACTTCCTCTCGGTCGGCCTGGACCTGGCCGATCACCCCCGGGTGCGCGACTGGCGCGCCGCCGGGCGCCCCGTGATCGCCTGGACCGCGCACAGGCCCGCGGACGCCGCCCGCCTGCACGACCTGGCCGACAATCTGATCTTCGAGGGCTTCCAGCCTTGAGCGAAACGCCCGCTCTGCGCGCCGAGGTCTCCGTGCATCGGCGCATCGGCGAGATCGGCAAGGCGGGGTGGGACGCCTGCGCCGACGCGCCGGACCACGCCGGCAACCCCTTCATCAGCTTCGACTTCCTCGACGCCCTGGAACAGACCCAGTGCGCCGTGGAGCGCACCGGCTGGGGCCCCCACCACCTGCTGCTCAAGGATGAGGCGGGCGAAGCGGCGGCGGTGATGCCTCTCTATCTGAAGTCGCATTCGCGCGGCGAATACGTGTTCGACCATGCCTGGGCCGAGGCCTACCAGCGGGCCGGCGGCCGCTACTATCCCAAGCTGCAGAGCTGCGCGCCCTTCTCTCCCGTGACCGGCCCTCGCCTGCTGGCGCGCCCCGGCGTGGACCGGGACGCTGCGCAGAAGCTGCTGATCGGCGGGGCCCTGACCCTGTGCGAGCGGATCGGCGCCTCGGGGGTCAACATCACCTTCCCCACCCGAGAGGAATGGCAATTGATGGGCGACGAGGGCCTGCTGCTGCGCCAGGACCAGCAGTACCACTGGTTCAACAACGGCTATGCGACCTTCGACGACTTCCTGGCCGCCCTGTCGTCGAACCGGCGCAAGACCATCCGGCGCGAGCGGCGCGACGCCCTGACGGAGGTTGAGGTGGTCGCCCTGACCGGCGCCGACCTGCGCGAAGAGCACTGGGACGCCTTCTACGGCTTCTACACCGACACCGGCGACCGCAAGTGGGGCCAGCCCTATCTGAACCGGGCCTTCTTCTCGGCGCTGGGGGAACGCATGGCCGACAAGGTGCTGCTGCTGCTGGCGCGGCGAAACGGCCGCTGGATCGCCGGAGCGTTGAACCTGATCGGCGCCGACTGCCTCTACGGCCGCCACTGGGGCTGCGTCGAGGACGTGCCCTTCCTGCATTTTGAGCTCTGCTACTATCAGGCCATCGAGCACGCCATCCGGCTGGGGCTGCCGCGCGTGGAGGCCGGCGCGCAAGGCCAGCACAAGATCGCCAGGGGCTACCTGCCTGCCGCCGTCTATTCCGCCCACTACATCCGCGACCCGGCCCTGCGCGGCCCGGTGGCCCGCTACCTGGAGCAGGAGCGCGAGGCGGTGCGGCAGGAGATGGACTGGCTGGCCGAGGAGTATTCGCCGTTCAAGGAGGCGTGATCCGCGTCCGTCCTCGCCCGACTTGA
>JAQGII010000215.1 GCA_028291305.1 Caulobacteraceae bacterium | reverse complement strand
GGCACCGAACCCCTGATCCGCATCATGGCCGAGGGCGACGACGAGGTCCTGGTCTGCAAGCTGGTCAAGGAGCTGGTCGGGGTGGTCAAGAAGGCCGCCGCCTAGAGGGCGCCCGCGACGGCAGGCTGCGTCGGCCCAGCCGCAACAACTTGAGACAGATAAGCATCCGCGGGCGTGGAACGGAGCTTCTTTTGAGCAGCCAAGCCGTCAGGAAGCTGTTTTCGCACCGTTGCTATTGATTGCTGCTGAAACTGAGCGTTAATGTTCGTCCAGTCAGACCTTTGCGGGGGGCTCGCGATGACTGTGACCTATTCAGTAACGCCTGTTTCCGGCGGCTGGGCCGTCATGGACGATCAGGGCGGCATGCCGTTGATGTTCCTTGGCGGCGGGAAGGCGGAAACGAAGGCCAAGGAGCTGGCCAAGCTGATCCGCGGGCTGGGCGGCGAGGCTCAAGTCAAGGTGTTGACGCGAGACGGCCGCTGGGCGGTCGCCGCGGCTTAGCGATCGGGTCTAGGCCCGCCCGACACTCTTGTACTCGAACCCCCGGGCCTTCATCTCGGCGGGCCGGTAGATGTTGCGCAGGTCGACCACCAGGGCGCGGCGCATCAGCAACTTCACCCGGTCCAGGTCCAGCGCCCGGAACTGGTCCCACTCGGTCAGGATCACCAGCACGTCGGCATTCTCCGCCGCCTCGTAGGGGCCGGCCTTGAATTCGACGTCGCGCAGCAGCTGGCGCGCCTCGTGGCCCTCCGGATCGTAAGCCTGGACGATCGCGCCCAGGGCCTGCAGCGCCGGCACGATCTCCAGCGAGGGCGCGTCGCGCATATCGTCGGTGTTCGGCTTGAAGGTCAGGCCGAGCACGCCCACCCGCCTGCCGCGCACGTCGCCGCCCAGCGCCGCGACGACCTTGTCGGCCATGGCCCGCTTACGCGCCGCGTTGACCGCGACGGTGGTTTCCACCAGCCGCATGGGCGACCCGGCGTCCACGGCCGTGCGCATCAGGGCGACGGTGTCCTTGGGGAAGCAGGAGCCGCCGTAGCCGGGGCCGGCATGCAGGAACTTGGAGCCGATCCGCTTGTCGAGGCCGATGCCGCGGGCCACCTGCTGTACGTCGGCGTCCAGGGTCTCGCACAGGTCAGCCATCTCGTTGATGAAGGTGATCTTCATCGCCAGGAAGGCGTTAGCCGCGTACTTGGTCAGCTCCGAGGTGCGCCGGCTGGTGAACAGGATTGGCGTCTCGTTGAGGTTCAGCGGCCGGTACAGCTCGCTCATCACCGCCTTGGCGCGCTCGTCCTCGGTCCCCACCACCACGCGGTCGGGCCGCTTGAAGTCGTTGATCGCGGCGCCTTCGCGCAGGAACTCGGGATTGGACACCACGGCGAAGTCGCCGCCCGGGCGCGCGCGGCGCAGGATGGCCTCGATCTCGTCGCCGGTGCCCACGGGCACGGTGGACTTGGTGACCACCACGGTGAAGCCGTCGAGCAGGCCGGCGATCTCCTCGGCGGCGGCATAGACGTAGCTCAGGTCCGCATGGCCGTCGCCGCGCCGCGAGGGCGTGCCGACGGCGATGAACACCGCGTCCGCCTCGTGGACGGCCTTGCCGGCCTCAGTCGAGAACAGCAGGCGGCCCTCGCGGGCGTTGCGCGCGACCAGCTCATCCAGCCCCGGCTCGAAGATCGGGATCTCGCCCTGCTCCAGCCGGGCGATCTTGGCGGCATCCTTGTCGATGCAGGTGACCGTGTGGCCGAAGTCCGCGAAACAGGCGCCGGACACCAGTCCGACATAGCCTGTTCCGATCATGGCGACGCGCATGGTTGTGGGGGCCCTTCGGGGTCAAACTTCCTGGTTGTAGGGGCCGACCCCCGGGTGCTTGGCGAGGCGCGGCTTCACCTCCTGGTGGAACAGGGCGCGCATGTCGTCTTCCGACTGGGCGCTCTCGACCACCACCACCATCTCCGGCTTGTTGGAGGAGGCGCGCACCAGCACCCAGGAGGCGTCCTCCAGCGTCACCCGCACACCGTTGACGGTCAGCACGCTGGCGATCTTGCGGCCGAGGATCGAGCCGCCGGCGGCGAACAGGTCCTCGTATTCCTTCACCACCTTCTCCACCGTGCCGTACTTGGTCTCGTCCGAAGCATGGGGCGACATGGTCAAGGAGGTGTAGGCCACCGGCAGGGCCTTCTTCAGGTCGGACAGCTTCTTGCCGGGGTTGCGGTCGAGCATGGCCAGGATGGCGGCGGCGGCCACCAGCCCGTCGTCGTAGCCGCGGCCGAGCGGGGCGTTGAAGAAGAAGTGGCCGGACTTCTCGAAGCCCGCCAGGGCTCCCAGTTCGGCGGTCTTGCGCTTGATGTAGCTGTGGCCGGTCTTCCAGTAGACGGTCTTGGCGCCGTTCTTCTTCAGCACCGGGTCGGTGATGAACAGGCCGGTGGACTTCACGTCGACGATGAAGGTGGCGTCCTTGTAGAGCTCCGACAGGTCGCGGGCCAGCATCAGGCCGATCTTGTCGGCGAAGATCTCCTCGCCCTCGTCGTCCACCACGCCGCAGCGGTCGCCGTCGCCGTCGAAGCCCAGGGCCAGGTCGGCCTTGTGGATGTGCACCGCCTCGGCCATGGCGTGCAGCATGACCTGGTCTTCCGGGTTCGGATTATAGCGCGGGAAGGTGTAGTCGAGCTCGGCGTCCATCTCGATCACCACCGCCACGCCCATGCGGCGCAGTGCCTCGGGGGCGAAGGCGCCGGCCGTGCCGTTGCCGCAGGCGGCGACCACGGTCAGCGGGCGGGTCAGCTTGGTGCGCGAGGCGACGTCGGCGATGTAGCGCTCGGCCACGCCGGACACATGGGTCAGCTTGCCGCCGGCCTTTTCCTTCCATGTGCCGCCGAGCACGATCTCCTTCAGCCGGCTCATCTCGTCCGGGCCGAAGGTGAGGGGCTTCTGGGCGCCCATCTTGACGCCGGTCCAGCCGTTCTCGTTGTGGCTGGCGGTGACCATGGC
>JAQGII010000197.1 GCA_028291305.1 Caulobacteraceae bacterium | reverse complement strand
ATCGGAAAACGGCCCCCGCAAGCCCCCCGGCTGCGCATAGGCCTGGACGTAGGTTGCGATGTCGGCGTCGCTCAACGCGCCGGGATCGTAGGTCCAGCTCGACAGCAGGTAGCGCAGCCAGAGTTCCTCGCGGCCCTGAATCAGCGCCTCGGGCAGGTCGCGGACCGCCTGGAACATGAAGAACCAGCTGGCGTTGGCGACATTGGCGTTCATGGTCCCGAACAGCAGTCGCGTCGGGATGTTGTCCAGGGCGGCGAACCGCGCCACCGCGTCGGGGTGGTCCTTGCAGAACCGCAGGCCCACGCGTGCGCCGCGATCATGTCCGATGATCGCCGCTTTCTCGATGCCGAGGTTGGTCATCAGACCGCGGATGTCGTTCGCCATCGAGCGCTTGTCATAGCCGCTCGCGGGCTTTTCGGTCGCGCCATAGCCCCTCAGGTCCGGGATGATCAGTCGATACTGCTGGGCGAGGACGGGGATCTGATGGCGCCAGGCGTACCAAGTCTCCGGGAAGCCGTGAATCAGCACGACCGGTGGACCCTCGCCCGCCTCCGCGTAGTGCATCTTGATGCCGTTCGCCACGGATCGATGGTGAGCAACGGTGTGGGTCATCTCGAGCCCCTCGTGACGTCTGGCGGAAACCGCATCGGCGAATTTCTGGCCCAGCGTCGCCGCGACGAAATCCTGGCAGGTGCGACGGCGTCG
Source organism: Caulobacteraceae bacterium (assembly GCA_028291305.1). Lineage (GTDB taxonomy): Bacteria > Pseudomonadota > Alphaproteobacteria > Caulobacterales > Caulobacteraceae > BOG-938. The sequence goes on along the minus strand of JAQGII010000197.1, from coordinate 7,257 downwards.
CCGTATCCCCCGTATGGGGGACGATGCAGCGGAAGCGTAGTCGCTGGCTCGCACGGCTCAATATTCTCTTCAAGATCGGACATTCGCCAGCTTTCAAATCCGGGCGTCCGCTTGATAGGAGATACGCCATACATCCCCACAACTCGCTTCTGCCGGACTCAAAGGCCGTCATTGAGGTCGTCCGGCCAGGTGGGCTGGAGGTTCTGGTCGCCTCCCGTCGCTCCGTCCCGCACCCGAGACCAGGCGAGGTGCTGATTCGGCACCACGCGGCCGGGATCAATGGTCCAGATGTGCTGCAGCGGAAGGGCCTATACGCACCGCCCCCGGGCGCTTCGGATTTGCCCCGCCTGGAGGTGTCGGAGCTATCTTGTCGGGGAGCCCGCCTCGGGACGACTCAGTTCCTCGAGCAGGAAAACGAAGGACTCATACGGCCGTCCGGTCGCGTGCCGAAGGCCCATTTCGCAGGTGCGGTTGGCGGACACGTAGGCGTCGGCGGGCCAGGCATCGAGGCCGGCTTTTTCGTCGCGCGTAGCCGACCGCACGAGCTCCGGATGCAGCAGGCCCCGGTCGCCGGCCGTGCCGCAACAGGTCGTGCCGATCGGGGTGTGGACCTCGGTCGCCAGGTGTTCGGCGATCTCATTGAGCTCTCGGTTGAGGCCGAGGTGGGTCATCGAACAGGTGGGATGCACCGCGATCCGGCCGATTTTCCGCGGCCGCGGTAGGTTCGGCAGCAGCTGGCGGCACCACTGGATGGAATCGAGGATGGTCAACTTCTCGTGGAGGGCCTTCCGCGCCGGATCGAGATAGCGGGCCACGTCCTCGGCGATCCCGAGCGTGCAGGAGGCCGCGTCGATCACCAGCGGCCGCCGGCCCTCGTCGCTCCAGCGCCAGAAGGCGTCGGCGATAGCCTCGGCCATGTATTGGTGCGCCGCCTTGAAACCCTTGGAACTGAACGGCGTCGAGCAGCAGAGGCCGGCCACGTCGTCCGGGATCCAGACGGGACGGCCGGCGCGCGCGGAGAGCGCGACCAGCGCCTCCGGCAGAGACGGCCCGCGCGGTGCGTCGGGGTCACGCCCGAACATCCGGTTGATGCAGGCCGGGAAATAGACCGCCGCGGCGTCCTCTAGGCGCGTCGCCGGCAGTCGCTTGCGGGCCGGCCGCGGCATGGGGCCGGGCACAGTGGGCACGAGGTCGGCGCTGATCACCGCGCGGGCTACCTCCGTCAGACCGCGCAGCGCGCCCACGCCCACCGTCCGGGAGACGATCTCCGCGCCACCGAGGCCCAGCCGGGCCAGCGCCTCGACATCGCCCCATCGCTTGGCGATGGAGAGCGCCACCGCCTCGGCCTGCGGCCCGTGCTCGGCCTTGCGGAACTCGCGCATCAGGGCCCCGGTGTTGATCCCGATCGGGCACGGGATGGCGCACGTGCCGTCGCCGGCGCAGGTCTCGATGCCGTCGTATTCGAATTCAGCGCGCAGCTGCCGCAACACCGGCGACTCCTCCGGCTGCCGCGCCATCTCCCGCCGCAAGACGATCCGCTGACGCGGCGTGGTGGTGACGTTCCGGCTGGGGCACATCGGCTCGCAGAAGCCGCACTCGATGCAGTGGGACGAGTCCGTGACATTCTCGATGGTGGGCACCGACTTCAGCGCCTTCAGGTGCACTTGGTCGTCCCGGGTCAGGATGACGTTCGGCGCCAGCACCCTGAAGGGATCGCAGAGCGCCTTGATCTCCCACATGATCTCGGTGGCGCGGTCGCCCCACTCGGCGCGGACGAAGGGCGCCATGTTGATGCCAGTCCCGTGCTCCGCCTTCAGCGACCCGTCGTGGGTGTTGACCACCAGATCGACAAGCTCCGCCATGAAGGCCGAATAGCGGGCGCGGCTCTCCGCCTCGTCCAGCCGGGCGACGAGGGTGAAGTGCAGGTTGCCATGGGCGGCGTGGCCGGCGACTCCCGGGATGAAGCCGTGCTTGGCCAGCAGGGCCTGCAGGTCGTGGGCGCCTTGAGCCAGCCGCTCGCGCGGGAAGCAGACGTCCTCCGTGATCAGCATCGCGCCCGCGGGACGTTGCTTGCCCACCAAGCCCAGCAGGCCTTCACGGACGTGCCATGCGAGTTCCACGGCTTCGGTCACGCTCGTGAAGCTGAGCGGGCTGAGCAAGGGCAAGGGCGCGACGAGCTCGGCGACCTTGGCCTGCAGGACCTCGATCGCGGCCGGGCTGTCGGCCCCGAACTCCACGAGCAGGGCCGCCGCCTTCGGATCGAGGGACCGCCAATAGGCCGGCGTCCCGGAGAAGGCTTCACCGGCGGCGGTTAGGGCCGGCGCCACCATCAGCTCGACGGCCGCCGCGCCGAGGCCCACGAGGGCCGGGGTCAGCTCGACCGCGGCGTCGATCGATGGGAGCGGAATCCAGGCCACGGAGGTGACCGCCGGTAGCGGGACGGTCTCGATCACCGCCTCGGCGATGAACCCGAGGATGCCTTCCGATCCCACGAGCAGCCTCCGGAAGATCTGCAGCGGGGTCTCCCCGTCGAGGAACGCCAGCAGGCGCAGCCCGTGGGTGTTACGGATCGAATATTTGTGTCGGATCCGGGCGGTGAGCGCCTCGTCGGTGAGAATTTCCTCCCGTATCGCCATCAGACCGCGCGCCAGCTCGGGTTCGGCGGCCGCGAAGGCGGCCTCGGCGCCGGGGGCGGCGGTGTCGACGACGGTGCCCGACGGCAGCACCACGGTGAGGGCCGAGACGGTGTGGTAGGCGTCCTGGGGGATGGTGCAGCGCATGCCGCCGGAGTTGTTGGCGATGACCCCGCCCAGGGTGCAGGCGTGCCCGCTCGCCGGGTCGGGTCCAAGCTTGCGGCCATAGCGCTGCAGCATGGCATTGGCGTGCGCCAGGATCAGGCCCGGGCGCACGCGCAGCCGCTGGCCGTCGGCTTCGACTTTGCCGCCGGTCCAATGACGGCGGACATCGATCAGGATGTCGTCGGACTGCGCCTGTCCGTTCAGGCTGGTGCCGGCCGCCCGGAACGTGGCGTGCCGCCCGTTCAGCCGGCAGTAAGCGAGCACCTTGGCGACCTCTTCCGGGGTGCGGGGCAAGACAACCACCTGGGGCGTCAGGCGGTAGGGGCTGGCGTCGGAGGCGTAGCGGACCAGGTCGATGAGCCGCGTCTTCACCTGCGCGGGCCCGAGCAGGCCGATCAGGTCCCGCTTCAGCGCCTCAGGCGTGCCGTGCAGGAGCGTTTCGGGTACGGCGTCGGGGAAGGCCGGGCCGGGTGGACGGCCAATTTTCTGGGGGTCGGGCGCCAGTAGCTTGGGCATTGGACATCCTGCTTGAGCGGGGTTGAAGCGCCGATCTTGGAACGCCCGGCGCCAGGCGGCTTTGAGACGCAGGTCCCCGCACCGGCCCAGATCAAGTTGCCGCTCATTCACCGTTTCCGCGGGCGTCGGCGGGAGCGGAGTTGGTCACGTCTGCCTCGTCCACGACCGGGTTCGAGAGTGTACCGATCTGTTCGATTTCCACTTCAAAGACGTCGCCGGGCTTCATGAAGAGCTTGGGGTTGCGCGCCCAGCCGATGCCGCCAGGCGTGCCGGTGATGATGACGTCGCCCGGTTCGAGGGTGAGGGTCGTGCTCAGCGATTCGATGAGGGTGGCGACGTCGAAGATCAGCAGGTCGGTATTGGAGTCCTGCAGCGTCTGCCCGTTCAGCCGCCCCTGGATGCGTAGACCCTTGGCGCCCGGGGGCAGTTCGTCGGGGGTGACGAGCCAGGGCCCGAAGGCGCCGGTCCGATCGAAGTTCTTCCCCATCGTCCATTGCGGCGTGCGCCCCTGGTAGTCCCGGAGCGTGGCGTCGTTGAAGATTGAGTAGCCGGCGACGTGGTCCAACGCCCGATCCTTGCCGATCCGACGCCCACTCCGTCCGATCACCACGGCCAGCTCCGCCTCGTAGTCGAGCATGTTCGATTCCGGCGGGCGCAGAATGGCCGCGCCGTGGCCGAGCAAGCTGGTCGCGAAGCGGGCGAAAACCTCGGGATACTGAGGCTTCTTCAGTCCGGACTCGGCGAGATGTTCGTCGTAGTTGAGCCCAAGGCAAAGGATCTTCGACGGCCGCGGGATGGGCGGCAGCAGCGTCACGGCGCGTTCGTCGATCCGAGGACCACGGCTCAGCCGTCTGGCAACCTCCGCCAAGTCCACATTCGATGTGATGAGGTCCGAAAGGGCGCCGGGGTATCCCGGCTCATCCCGCGTCAGACCGTGGAAGCCCTGGCCGGTATCGGCCGCAACGCCGACCCGTTGGTCCACTTCGAAATTGATGAACCGCAAAGGCCGGCCTCCTGTGACTCAGCGAATGAGATTGGTGCGGGCGAGGTCGAGGATCTCAGCGCCGCGGCCGTCGAGGACCGCCTTGGCGGTCCACAGGCCGAAGCCCTTCACCTGCGCCGCTTCGATGTGGGGCGGCATCGATAGCTCCTGCCGCGCGCACACTGCGTCGAGAAGCGCGGGACCATCATGCGCCAGCGCCGCACTCAGGGCGTCGGCCAGGTCAGCGGGATCCTCAACCCGCCGTGCAAAGAGCCCAGCGGCTTGCGCAAGCGCCGCAAAGTCGGGGTTGATCAGGTCGACCCCGGTGTCGAGAATCCCCGACGCCTTCATCTCCATCTCGACGAAGCCAAGGGTCCCGTTGTTCAGCACGACGATCTTCACCGGCAGCCGCTCCTGGACGAGCGTCAGGAGGTCGCCCATCAGCATGGCGAAGCCGCCGTCGCCGGAGAAGGAGATCACCTGGCGGTCGGGAAACGCTGACTGTGCGCCGATCGCCTGCGCCAGGGCATTGGCCATTGAGCCATGGTTCAGCGAACTGACCAGCCGGCGGCGGCCATTCATCTTCACATAGCGGGCGGTCCAGATCGCCGGGGTGCCGACATCGTAGGTGATCACGGCGTCGTCGGCCGCCAGGTCGCTCAAGGTCCTGGCGAGGAACTGCGGGTGGAGCGGTCCCCGACCGGCGCGGCCTGTCGCCAGCGCATCCAGGTCCCTCCGAGCTTTCTGGTAGTGCGCGAGACTGTCGTCGAGGAAGTCGCGATGCGCCTTCGTCTGCAGCCGCGGCAACAGGGCGTCGATCGTTGCGCCGACATCGCCGACGACGCCGAGGTCGAGCCGGCAGCGGCGGCCGAGGTTGGCGCCCCGGAGGTCGATCTGAAGGATTCGGACCCCCGTGGGATAGAACTGGCGATAGGGAAAGTCCGTGCCGAGCATCAGCAAGGCGTCGCAGTCCATCATGGCGTGATAGCCGGAGGGGAATCCGATGAACCCCGTCATCCCGACATCAAAGGGATTGTCGTACTCGATGAATTCCTTGCCCCCGAGCGCGTGCACGATGGGCGCCTTGAGGACCTCCGCCAGCGCGAGGACTTGCTCGCGCGAATACTGACATCCCCGTCCGCAGAGCAGTGTCACCCGCTCGGCCCCGTTCAGGCGGTCGGCAAGCGTATCGAGTTCCGCGTCCGGCGGCCGAACAATCGGCGCGGAGGGGATTAGGGACGTCGAGGGCTCGACATGGGACGGCATGGCGGCAAACGCCACGTCACCGGGCAGCACCACGACGGACACGCCGCGCTCGGTGACGGCGGTGCGGATCGCGCTCTCGAATACGCCCGGCAACTGCCCCGGATTGGAGACGAGCTCGCAGTAGTGACTGCACTCCCGGAACAAATCCTGCGGATGAGTCTCCTGGAAGTACCCGCGGCCAATCTCCGTGCTCGGGATGTGAGCCGCAATCGCCAGCACCGGCACGCGCGAGCGATGGCAGTCGAAGAGTCCGTTGATGAGATGAAGGTTGCCTGGGCCGCAGCTGCCGGCGCACGCCGCAAGCCGCCCGGTCAGGTGCGCCTCCGCGCCGGCCGCGAACGCCGCGGCTTCCTCGTTCCGGGTGTGAACCCAATCGATGCCGCCGTGCACGCGGAGCGCCTCCGTGGCCGCGTTCAGACTGTCCCCGACGACGCCATAGATCCGTTGCACGCCGGCCGAGGCGAGGGTGGCGATCAGGAGTTCGGCGACATTTCCCTTGGGCGTCATGGCTGCTCCGCTCACCGGATTGGACTCCAAAACTCCCGACCGGCCCGCGCCGGCCGCGAGGCGAAGCTTGCCGCGTATGCTGCGTGGCTTGAGAGCCCGTGACGGGGGCGCCGGAGCAGATGGCGGCCAACTATAAGATTTCTCGAGTTTGCCGCGGCATCCCCTGAATGGGGGGCTCGACCCGCCTTCTGGGTCCAGCTTCTTCAACGGCCGACGAGCGACACCAGGCAGTGTGCCGGCGATCAGCCAGCTCGCGTTGCTCAGCTCGATTACCGCGACCACCGTGGACTCATGGTCAAAGGTCACGAGCGAACGGCTCAGATCATCAACCTGCTTCATCGGGGCATCTCCGTCGAATGGAAGAAGCGGCGATGCTGTCAGATGCTCATCACCGGCCCCATAGCTTCTTCCCCTGCGGTCGAGCCCCTGGTCTCGTCCGACCCCTTCTGCGCCGCCCCAACGCCCCTGGGCACGTCCTGCGGCGCGCGGACCCGGGTGATCAGAGGGAGGGGAAGGAAGGGCAGTCGGATGCGGCCCCGCATCGGGGGTCGCCCAGCCGCTGGAGGGCGCCATGCGCCCCTGTTCCCCTTTCGATGGCCTGCGTGACGCCGCGGGCTTTTCCGTCCCGGCCGAGGCCGAGCCTGGAGCGCAGGAGTTACCGCAGCTGCGCGCCCGGGCCGCCGCCCACGGCGCGTCGGCGCTGGCGGACGCCGAAGCCCTGACCCTCTTCCTGGCGCGGCCCGCCGGCCGCGCGGCGGCCGGCTATGCCCGGCGGCTGCTGGCCCGGTTCGGCTCGCTGCCGGAGGTCCTCGGCGCGCCACGCACAGACCTGGTGCAGGTGGTGCCGCCGAAGGTCGCCCTGGAGATCGAGCTGCTGCACGACCTGCAGGGCCGCGCGCTCCTGGCGCCGCTGCGCCGGCGCACCCTGCTGACCAGCTGGTCGCAGGTCGCCGACTACCTGCGCTGCGCCCTGGCCGCCGAGCCGCGGGAGCAGTTCCGGGTGCTGTTCCTGGACAGGCGAAACCGGCTGATCGCCGACCAGGTCCTGGGACGGGGGACCGTCGACCACGCGCCGGTCTACCCGCGGGAGGTGGCGCGCCGGGCGCTCGAGCTCAACGCCTCGGCGGTGGTGCTGGCCCACAACCATCCGAGCGGCGACGGCTCCCCCTCCGCCGCTGACGTCGACAT
>JAQGII010000176.1 GCA_028291305.1 Caulobacteraceae bacterium | reverse complement strand
TCTTCGTCGAACTGATCGGCGGATCGGACGGCCCGGCCAAGGCTGCGGTCGAGGCGGCCCTGAACCTCGGCAAGCCGGTCGTCACCGCCAACAAGGCCCTGATCGCCGAGCACGGCCAGGAGCTGGCCGCGCTGGCCGAAGCCCAGGGCGTCCCGCTGCTGTTCGAGGCGGCGGTGATGGGCGGCACGCCGGCGGTCAAGATGCTGCGCGAGGCGATGGTCGGCGACGACGTCCTGGCCGTGGCCGGCATCCTCAACGGCACCTGCAACTATATCCTCAGCGAGATGGAGGCCTCGGGCCGCGCCTTCGCCGACGTCCTGGCCGAGGCCCAGCGCCTGGGCTACGCCGAGGCCGATCCGACCATGGACATCGGCGGCTTCGACGCCGCGCACAAGATCACCATCCTGGCGGCCCTGGCGTTCGGCTGCGCGCCCAACTACGCGGCGGCCGAAATCGAGGGCCTGGACCGGATCGAGCTGCAGGATATCCGCCTGGCCCGCGACCTGGGCTACCACATCAAGCTGGTGGCCTCGGCCGAACGGATCGACGGCGGCGTGTCGGTGCGCGTGCACCCGGCGCTGGCGCCGCTGGACCATCCGCTGGCCCAGGCCGGCGGCGCGCTCAACGCCCTGTTCATCGAAGGCAAGCGGATCGGCCGGATCTTCCTCCAGGGTCCGGGCGCGGGCGCGGGCCCGACCGCCGCCGGGGTGGCCGCCGACATCGCCGACGTGATGACCGGGGCCGTGCGGCCCGTGTTCCAGAAGCCGGCGGCAGACTTGCGCGTGGCGCCGGGCGTGCAGGGCTCCCAACGCCTGCCCAGGGCCTATGTGCGCCTGCTGGTGCGCGACGAGCCGGGCGTCATCGCCGCGGTGTCCGAGACGCTGGCCGAGGAGAACGTCTCCATCGACAGCTTCCTGCAGAAGCCGGTGCACGACGAGGGCGGCGTGCCCATCGTCCTGACCACCCACGCCACGCCGGAGCCGGTGCTCCTCCGGGCCATCGAACGCATCGGCGCCCTGCCGCAGGTTTTGGCGCCGCCGCGTATGATACGAATCGCGCGGGTCTGAGAATCCCCGCCATATGCTTCCTTCGGCGCAGGAGAAGCTGATGAGTTCGCCGAAGTTCGATCGCAGCCTGGTGATGGATGCGGTCCGCGTCACCGAACAGGCGGCCATCGCGGCCTGGTCGATGGTCGGACGGGGCGACGAGAAGGAAGCCGATCGCGCGGCGGTGGAAGCCATGCGCGAGGCCCTCAACGACCTGGACATCGACGGCCATATCGTGATCGGCGAGGGCGAGCGCGACGAGGCTCCCATGCTGTTCATCGGCGAGCGGCTCGGCAAGGCCACCGGCGTCAGCCTCGACATCGCGGTGGACCCGCTGGAAGGCACCACCCTGACGGCCAAGGCCATGGCCAACGCCCTGGCGGTGATGGCCTGGGCGCCCAAGGGCACCCTGCTGAACGCGCCCGACACCTACATGGACAAGATCGCCATCGGCCCCGGCTACCCGGCCGGGGTGATCGACCTGGACAGGAGCGCGGCCGACAACGCCAAGGCCATCGCCGATGCCAAGGGCGTGCCGGTCGACGAGATCACCGCCTGCGTGCTGGACCGTCCGCGCCACGCCGAGATCATCAGCGGCCTGCGCGCCGTGGGCGTGCGCGTCCACCTGATCTCGGACGGCGACGTGGCCGGGGTGATCAACTGCACCAATCCGGAAACCGGCATCGACTTCTACATCGGCCAGGGCGGGGCGCCCGAGGGCGTGCTGGCCTGCGCCGCGCTGAGATGCGTCGGCGGCCAGTTCCAGGGGCGCCTGGTGTTCCGCAACTCCGACGAGCGCGCCCGCGCCGCGCGCTGGGGCATCAAGGACCTGGACCGCAAGTACGACCTGCACGAGATCGTGCGGGCCGAGGCCATCTTCTGCGCCACCGGCGTGACCAAGGGCGTGCTGCTCGACGGCGTGAAGGTCGGCGGCGGCTATGTCCGCACCCACACCCTGGTCATGGATTCGGTGAGCGGGACGGTGAACGAAGTGCGCATGCGGCGGCCGGTCTGAGATGGCTGACGGCGCGGCCTCGGCGGGCCCGGCCGCTCCGGACATCGGCAGCGGCGGCTTCCTGGGGGTGAGCCGCTCGCTGAGCGGCCGCGCCTGGCGCGAACGGCCGGCCGACCCGGCCCTGGCCCGCTCCCACGCCATGAGGCACGGCCTGTCCGAGCCCCTGGCCCGGGCCCTGGCGTCGCGCGGGGTGCGCGAGGACCAGGCGGCGCATTACCTCCTGCCGACCCTGAAGGCCCTGTTCCCCGACCCGTCCTCCTTCATGGACATGGACCGGGCGGCCGAAATCCTGATCGACGCGGTCGAACGCGACCGGCCGATGGTGGTGTTCGCCGACTATGACGTCGACGGCGCGTCCAGCGCCGCCCTGCTGGTCCGCTGGTTCCGCGCCATGGGCAAGGTCCTGCCCATCTATGTGCCGGACCGCATCCTCGAGGGCTACGGGCCCAGCCCCGCCGCCTTCCGCCGTCTGCGCGCCGAGGGCGCCGAGCTGGTGGTCACCGTCGATTGCGGCGCGGCCGCCTACGATGCCATCGCCGCCGCCGCCGAGATAGGCCTGGAGGTGGTGGTGGTCGACCACCACCTGATGCGCGACGACCCGCCTGCCGCGGCGGCCGTGGTCAATCCCAACCGGCCGGGCTGCAACTCGGGGCAGGGCAACCTGGCCGCCGCCGGGGTCACCTTCGTCCTGCTGGCGGCCCTCAACCGCGAGGCGCGGCGGCGGGGACTGTTCGCCGGCCGCGCCGAGCCCGACCTGCGCCAGTGGCTCGACCTGGCGGCCATGGGCGCCATCTGCGACGTGACCGCCCTGACGGGCTTCAACCGCGCCCTGGCGTCCCTGGGCCTGAAGACGATGTCCCATTGGGCCAACCCCGGGCTGAACGCCCTGATGCAGGTGGCCAAGGCCGCGCAGGACGAGGGGACCCCGGCGGGGGTTTTCCACGCCGGATTCATCCTCGGTCCGCGCATCAACGCCGGCGGCCGGCTCGGCCGGGCGGACCTCGGCGCGCGCCTGCTGTCCACGGATGATCCCGACGAAGCCCTCGCCCTGGCCGAGGAGCTCGATGCGCTGAACGTGTCGCGCAAGGACGTGGAGCGCGAGGTCACCGAACAGGCCATCGCCATGGTCGAGAAGTCCGCACCCCGTCCCGGCGAGGCCCCGGCCATCGTGGTGGCGGCCGAGGGCTGGCATCCCGGCGTGGTGGGCATCGTCGCCGGCCGCCTGCGCGAACGCTACCGCCGCCCCGTGGTGGTGATCGGCGTGGACCCCGCCGTGGGTATCGGCAAGGGCTCGGGCCGCTCGCAGCCTGGGGTCAATCTGGGCCGGGCGATCCAGGCGGCATTCGAGGACGGGCTGCTGATGGCCGGGGGCGGCCACGCCATGGCGGCGGGCCTGACCGTGCGCGCCGGCGAGATCGACCGTTTCCGCGGCTTCCTGCTGGACCGGCTGATGGACGAGAGCGCCGCCGCCGCCGAGCTCGATGTCGTGGAGATCGACGCCCTGATCAGCCCGCGCGGCGCCGACCGGGCGCTGTATCAGGACTTCCAGCGCCTGACGCCGTTCGGACCCGGCAATCCGGAGCCGATGTTCGCCGCCGCCAACGTCGTCATCGACTATCCGCAGGTGATGCGCGGCGGCCATATCCGCTGCGGCCTGACCGATGGGGCAGGGGCCAAGCTGAAGGCCATCGCCTGGCGGGCCGAGGATACCGACCTTGGCCGGCGCCTGCTGGCGGGCGGCGGCGGGCTGCACGTCGCCGGGCGGCTGAAAGCGGACGACTGGAACGGCCGCGAGGGCGTCCAGCTGGAGATCGAGGACGCCGCCGATCCGCGCGTGAGCAGCTAGCTGGAAACTAG
>JAQGII010000461.1 GCA_028291305.1 Caulobacteraceae bacterium | reverse complement strand
GAAAGGCGCACGGGCCAAGCGTCCATCAATCGCTACCTCTGCGGCGACAGCCGCTCTCGGTCCGCCCGCCGAGCGGCTTAGCGCGGCGCGGCCCCGGGGTCAAAATTGGCCGGACGGCCATCGCTGCGGCCTTGTGCGGGAAAAATACAATCCCAAATGAGCTTCGAAGGCGCCGAACTCGGGCCTTCCGGGCCGGTGACGCCATCCGGGTCGCCCCGCCCGCGTCTTGAACCGCAACCTTGCTGAAGCAGAAGGATGCTCTCTATGCGCACCATCGATTTTTCCCCCCTGTACCGTTCCGCCGTCGGCTTCGACCGTCTGGCCGCCCTGCTCGAGTCCGCCGCCCACAGCGAAGGGCCGACCGGCTATCCGCCGTACAACATCGAGACCGTGGGCGAGAATGCCTACCGGATCGAGATCGCGGTGGCCGGCTTCAAGCCCGAAGAGCTCAACATCGAGGCGCGCGAGAACGTGCTGACGGTGCAAGGGCGCAAGGCCGCCAACGACGAGGCCCGGCGCTACCTGCATCGCGGCCTGGCCGAGCGCAATTTCGAGCGCCGCTTCCAGTTGGCCGACTATGTGGTGGTGACCGGCGCAGCCCTGGCCGACGGCCTGCTCTCGATCTCGCTCGAGCGCCAGCTCCCCGAGCAGCTCAAGGCCCGCCGCATCGAGATCGCCGTCCCCGGCCCGCAGATCGAAGGATCGACGCAGGCCGCCTAAGACCTCTGCCGCGCGTACAGTAAAGCGAGCAGCGGAGCCCTCCCCCGTCATGGGGGAGGGCTTTTTATCTGGCCGTCAGGTTGGCCCAGGCCATGCCCAGGGCGCTATGCAGCGTCGCCTCGTCGGCCTCCTCCAGCCGCATCAGCGTCGAGCCCTGTAGGCCCCAGGCGCCCTTGGCGGGGCTGAACACGCCCGGCTCGGCCGCCATCAGCATCTCCTGCTGTTCAGGCTTCAGCTTGACCATGCCGAAGCCCGTGTCTGGATAGCCGAGGGTGGCGAAGATGTGGTTGTGCACCCGGAAATCCGGCTTGCCCATGTGGCTGGACTCGACCGCTCCCGGCATCGTCAGCGCCAGTCTGCGGAAATCGGCCGGCGTCATGGCTCGCCTCAGCTCTTGGACTGCAGGCCCTTGGCGCCGCGGACCAGCGCGTCCTGGAAATCGGCGTCGCGGGTGTGCGCCCCGGTGAAGTCCGTGCGCGACAGGTCCGCCCCGGTCAGCACCGCGTGGCGCAGGTCCGCGCCGCGCGCGTCCGCGTTCTTGATCGAGGCGCGGGCGAGGTCGCAGGGCAGGAGCCGGTCGTTGCCGATCAGCAGGGGGCCCATCTGGGCCTCCCGCAGGTCCGCGCCGCTGAGCTTGGCCCGCCCCAGGCGCGCGCCGCGCAGGTCGGCCCGCCTCAGGTTGCAGCCGCGCAGGTCCGCGCCCTGGAGCTGGGCGCCCTGCAGCTGCACGCCTTCCATGTCCAATCCGTAGAACACCGCGCCCTTGGCCGACAGCGCCGTCAGGTTGTAGCCCTTGATCGAGGCCAGCGCCCGCAGGTCGGCGCTGTCGAACACCGAGGGCGAGCCCTGGGTGCCCTGGGTTTCGCACCACTGGGCATGGGCGCGCAGCATTTCGGCGTAGGGCATCGCCCCCACGTCCTTGCCGTGCCGCCGGTCGGTCAGCGCGCCGTCCATCCGGGCGCCGTCGAAGCTGCACGAATTGACGTTGGCGCCCACCAGCACCGCGTCGCGCAGGTCGGCCCCGGCAAGGTCGGCGCCGGACAGGTCGGCGCCCTCCAGGTTGGCCCCGACCATCGAGCATTGCTTGAGGTTGGCCCGCACCAGCTTGGCGTCCTTGAGCACCGCGTCGGTGAAGTCGGCCCGCACCGCCACCACGCCGGACATGCGCGAGCGCTCGAGGTTGGCGCCGGCCAGGATCGTCCCCTGGGCCTCGCTGACCCGGCGGCCATGCTCCATCATCACATACCCCATTTGCGCATCGGCGGCGGCGATGGAGCCTTCGCGCAGGTCCGCCTCGAACAGGTCGGCGCCGGTCAGGTCCGCGCCGCGCAGGCAGGCCCCGCGCAGGTCGGCGCGCTTGAGGCTGGCCTCCGACAGGTCGACGTGCTGCAGCTCGGCGCAGAACAGGGTGGCGTGATCCAGCCGGGTGCCGACCATGCGGCAGTCGCTGAGGACGGCGCCGGTGAAGTCGGCGTCGGACAGGTTGCGCCCCGAGAGGTCCAGGCCCGACAGGTCGCTCCAGGCAAACACCGCCCGCGCGCCGCCGGGCCTGGCGGCCCACAGACGGTCGTGGCGGGCGCAGATCGCGTCCACATCCTTCTGGGTCAGGCGCAGGGGTCTTGCCCGCGCCGATTGCCCTGACATCTCGATCTCCCAGGGATGGAGTGCGTGAGGCGCGATGATGCGTCGGGATCGTTAAGGCAGTCCTGCGATCGGCCGCCGGTGCGGCAAGAAAAACTAGGCCAGAAGACCTAAATTTTTCAGCCGATTAGCCAGGCCACCCGAATTTTCAACCCACAGGTGAGTGTAGCCCGACCGGGCGTAGCGGCGCAGGGCGTCGACGGGCGCCTCGCCGTCCTCGAGCTGGAAGCGCGTATCGAAACCTTCGCCCGTCGCGGCGGCCTCCAGCAGCGGCAGGCCGGTGCGCAGCTTGTGGCGGAAGGCGCGGTACAGCGGCTCGGCCTCCTGGGCCAGGAAGCCGAGCTCGACCGGCACGCCCGCCGTCCGCAACCGGCTCAGCCCCCGCCCCGCCGACAGGGGCTCGGGGTTGTCGGCGGCGATCACCACCCGGCCGACGCCGACCTCGGCCAGCCGTTCGGAACAGGAGGGGGCGCCGCTGGAGCGTTGCCCGCAGGGCTCCAGCGTGATGTAGACGGTGGCGCCGTGCGCCGCCTCCCCAAGCTGGGCCAGAGCCTGTTCTTCGGCGTGGGGGCGGCCGCCGTCGGCGGTCGCGGTCTGCGCCAGCACTGTCTCGCCCCTGGCGATGACGCAGCCGACCACCGGGTTGGGCCAGGTCCTGCCCAGCCGGACTTGGGCCGCGGCGATGGCGCGGCGCATGAGCGTTTCGTCGAGCGCGCGGCTCACGCCGCCCCGGCGTGGACCGGCAGGGCCGGAAGCGGCGTCGCGCGGGCGGGGTCGAGGTAGCGGGCCGAGACCGGCCGCAGGGCCTTGTCCAGCTCGATCAGGAGCGGATTGCCGGTAGGGATCTCCACGTCGACGATGGCGTCGTCGGGCACCGCGAACAGCAGCTTGACGATCGCCCGCAGGGAGTTGCCATGGGCGGCGATCAGCAACGTCTCGCCGACCTGCAACTCGGGCGCGATCTCCTCGTCCCAATAGGGCTCCACCCGGTCCAGCGTGGTCTTCAGGCTTTCGGTGGCGGGGGGCTGGACGCCCTTGTAGCGCGGGTCGGCGGCGAAATCGTATTCGCCGCCCTCCGCCAGCGGCGGCGGCGGCGTGTCGTAGGAGCGGCGCCATACCTTGACTTGCGCGTCGCCGTGACGCGCGGCCGTCTCGGCCTTGTCCAGCCCGGTCAGCCCGCCGTAGTGGCGCTCGTTCAGGCGCCAGTCCTTGGTGACGGGGACCCAGGCCTGGCCGGCGGCGGTCAGGGCCAGGCAGCAGGTGCGGATCGCGCGGGTCAGCACCGAGGTGAAGGCGTGGTCGAACACGATACCCGCGGCCTTGATCAGCTCGCCGCCCTTCTTCGCCTGAGCCTCGCCCTCGGCGGTCAGATCGACGTCGACCCAGCCGGTGAAGCGGTTTTCCAGATTCCACTGGCTCTGGCCGTGACGCAGGAGGACGAGGGTGGGCATGGGGACATCTTCGCAAATGGATAGGAGGCGGGCTAAGCCCTCCCGGCCAAGGCGTCAAGTTGAAGGCGTTGGGGCGGCCAGCCGGATCGGAACCCGTCCACCCCGCCCGCAAACCTGGGGCGGGACATTGGCCCCAGGGCCCGACCGCTGATATAGACCCGCCAACCGTTCGCTTGCCCCCCAGGACCGATGACTCCGGATCGCCTCTTCTATCCGCTGGCCGCCCTTGTCGCCGCGGGACTGATTGCACTGGCCATCGTGTATCCGCAGGGCCAGGGCGACCGTTCGCCCGGGGCCTTCGGCCATCCGCCCGAACTGCAGACCCAGGCGGCGATCGCCATGCTGCGCCACAACGCCCAGCTCGAGGCGGACGCCAAGAAGGCGGCCGAAGGGATCAAGTCGCACGAGCCCGGCGCGGACGGCGCCCGCGCGCCCGCGGCTGCGCCCAGATGAGCGGCTTCGACGCCACCGAGGTCGGCCGGCGCGTCCTGACCGTGGAGGCCGAGGCCCTGTCCGGCCTGGCCGGTGCGCTCGACGCCAGCTTCAACATCGCGGTCGAGACCCTGTTCAAGGCCAAGGGCAAGATCGTCTGCACCGGCATGGGCAAGTCCGGCCACGTGGCCCGCAAGATCGCCGCCACCCTCGCCTCCACCGGCTCGCCCGCCGCTTTCGTGCATCCGGCCGAAGCCAGCCACGGCGACCTGGGCATGGTCGGGCCGGGCGACGTGGTGCTGGCCCTTTCCAAGTCCGGCGAGGCCCGCGAATTGGCCGATATCGTCGCCTACGCCAAGCGGTTCGACATGCCCCTGCTGGCCATGACCACCGTTGCCGACAGCGCGCTCGGCCGTGCGGCGGACATCCTGCTGCTGATCCCCGACGCCGCCGAGGCCACGCCCGAGGTCAACGCCCCCACCACCTCGACCACCCTGCAGATGGCCCTGGGCGACGCCTTGGCCGTGGCCCTGCTGGAGCGGCGCGGCTTCACCGCCGGCGATTTCCGCGTCTTCCATCCCGGCGGCAAGCTGGGCGCCATGCTGCGCACGGTGGGCGACCTGATGCACGGCGCGACCGAGGTCCCGCTGGTCGGGCCCGCCGCCTCCATGCGCGAGGCCCTGCTGGTGATGACCGAAAAGCGGTTCGGCTGCGTCGGCGTGCTGGGCGAAGGCGGGGGGCTGGCCGGGATCATCACCGACGGCGACCTGCGCCGCCATATCGACGGCCTGTTCGACCACACCGCCGGCGAAGTCATGACCGCCGCGCCCAAGACGGCGGCGCCGACCATCCTGGCCGCCGAGGCGCTCAAGCGGATGACCGAGACGGCCCCGGCCTCCACGGTGCTGTTCGTGGTGGAGGACGGCAAGCCCGTTGGCATCCTCCACATCCACGACCTGGTGCGGGCGGGGGTTATCTAGACCGAACGATTCCGCTTCCTCCTCGGCAAAGGGCGCGCAAAATCGTCCGGCCCCCGTCATGGAAGCGGAACGATCCGCTGGCATAGCTATTCGGCTGGTCTTGACATCGGCTTTGCCGCTATGAGGCCGTAGCGCTTTTTGA
>JAQGII010000128.1 GCA_028291305.1 Caulobacteraceae bacterium | reverse complement strand
TCGGCCAATGTCGCTTGGGTCCCCCGGTACGTCCTGCGGACGTCCGTGGGATGACGATGTGAGGAAAGGTCGGAGCTCACCGGTCCCGCCGCACGAGGATGGAGGGCTGGCCGTCCACGTTCATGTGGAAGCTGCCGAGCGCGCCCTTCTTGATCACCGCCTGGCTGCCGGCGTGGGGGTCGAAGGCCATGCCCTCGTTGTCGGTCTGTTGCCAGGACTGCTGGCCCTCCAGCGTGAACCGCCAGCGGCCGACGCTGTCGCGCGAGGCGCTGAGCACCTTCAGCGAGATCGTGGCGTCGTCGTCCTTGGACACCCCCTTGTCGAAGATCGCCAGGGACGGCAGGGCGAAGCCGAAGGTCTCGCGGCGCAGGGCGCGGCGCTGGGCCTTGTCGACGGTCACCAGATCGCCCTTGGCCTGGGCCTCGTCCATCCTGGCCGTCGCCGCGTCGAAACAGGCCAGGCGCTGCGGGCCGTCGGTCAGCTTGCGGCATTCCAGGACCGCCTGCACCGCCGGCGCCTGATCGACCTTGGCGGGGGCCGCCGCCGTCGCCGCGGGGGCCAGGACCATCGCGCCTAGGGCGACGAAAGAGACACGGATGCTCATGATGCGCCCTCGCCGGCGGCGGGCGCGACACCGCCCGGCCTTGCCCGCGCAGCATCCAACCAAAGCGCGCCTGAAATCAAGCGCGCCGCTGAAAGCCTAGGCGGCGGCCAGGGCGTCGAAGCTGCGGGCCTCGGCCCGGGCCCAGTTGGTGGTGTAGAAGCCCTCGCGGCAGCTTCCGTCGAGCAGTTCGCCCGGCGCCAGGAAGATGTGCAGCTCGGAGAACTGCTTGATCTGGGTGGCGCTGACGCGGCGCACCAGGTGATGCGGGCCCAGTTCGTCCGGATGGGTCAGGCCGGCGGCCGCCAGCATGTCGGACAGCGACTTCAGCGTCTGGCGATGGAAGCGGTGGACGCGCTCGGCCTTGTCCGGCACGTCCAGGCCCTTCTGGCGCAGGGCGTCCTGGGTGGCGACGCCGGTGGGGCAGCGGTTGGTGTTGCAGCTCAGCGACTGCACGCAGCCGATGGCGAACATGAAGCCGCGCGCCGCGTTGGCCCAGTCGGCGCCGATGGCCAGGACGCTGGCGATGTCGAAGGCGCTGACGATCTTGCCGGCGACGCCGATCTTGATCTGGTCGCGCAGGCCCGCCCCCACCAGCACGTTGTGCGCGAACAGCAGGCCCTCGCGCATCGGCGCGCCGATGTGGTCCGAGAATTCCGTGGGCGCCGCCCCGGTGCCGCCCTCGGCGCCGTCGATGACGATGTAGTCGGGATGGACGCCCGTCTGCAGCATCGCCTTGACGATGGCCATGAACTCCCAGGGGTGGCCGATGCACAGCTTGAAGCCGACCGGCTTGCCCCCCGACAGGGTGCGCAGGGTGGTGATGAAGCCCATCATCTCCAGCGGCGTGGAGAAGGCGCTGTGGCGGGGCGGCGAGATGCAGTCCACGCCCATCGGCACCCCGCGCGTCTCGGAGATCTCCCGCGTCACCTTGGCCGCCGGCAGGACCCCGCCGTGGCCGGGCTTGGCGCCCTGGCTGAGCTTGATCTCGATCATCCTGACCTGGTCGGCGGCGGCCTGGGCCGCGAACTTGTCGGGGTCGAACCGGCCGTCCGGGCCGCGGCAGCCGAAGTAGCCGCTGGCCACCTCCCAGACGATGTCGCCGCCGAATTCGCGGTGGTAGGGGCTGATGCTGCCCTCGCCGGTGTCGTGCGAGAAGCCGCCGAGCTTGGCGCCCCTGTTCAGGGCGCGGATGGCGTTGGCGCTGAGCGAGCCGAAGCTCATGGCCGAGATGTTGAACACCGAGGCCGAATAGGGCCTGGCGCACTGGCCGTTGCCGATGGTGATGCGGAAGCTCGCCGGGTCGGCGTGCACCGCCGGGTTCATCGAGTGGGCGATGAACTCGTAGCCGTCGCGGTAGACGTCCAGCAGGGTGCCGAACGGGCGCTCGCCGGCCTCGCCCTTGGCCCGCTGGTAGACCAGCGCCCTCTGGCTGCGCGAGAAGGGCGCGGCGTCCTGGTCGGCCTCGATCAGGTACTGGCGGATTTCCGGCCGCACATATTCGACCATCCAGCGGATGTGGCCGATCACCGGATAGTTGCGCTGGATCGAATGGTGGCGCTGCGCCAGATCGACGACGCCCAGCAGGGTCAGCGCGCCGAACACGACCAGGACCACCCAGCCGCCTTCCCAGAACGGCAGCGAGACGGCGCCGAGGGCGGCCATCAGGATGCAGAGGATGAAGACGGTGTACCGACTCTGCATGGGCATGGTCCTGCGGACGGGATTTTCGCGCCGGAGCCTCACAGGATTCTGCGGCTGCGGCCAATGAACGCCGGTCGACGCGCCCGACGGGGTTCGGCGGCGCCGGCGCGGCTATACTCCCCCATCAGCCTGGCTGGGAAGGGCTGCGATGCCGCAGGCCGGAACCTAAGGCGCCGCGCGCCCCTTTTGACCGGAAAGGACAATCGGAGGGACGGATGGCGGAAGCGCTGGACCCCATCTTGCCGGGCCGGGTCGAGGCCCTGACGCGCCAGGTGCTGACCGAGGCCTCGCTGCGCGGGTTCGGGCTGGCCACGGCCGAAAGCTGCACCGGCGGCCTGCTGGCGTCGCTGCTCACCGACGTCCCCGGGGCCTCCCACGCCTTCGACCGCGGCTTCGTGGTCTACACCGACGCGGCCAAGGCCGAGCTCCTGGGGGTCGACCGGGCCCTGCTGAAGACCCACGGCGCCGTGTCCGAACCGGTGGCGCGGGCCATGGCCGAGGGGGCCCTGCGGCGGTCGGCGGCCGAGATCGCCCTGTCGATCACCGGCTGGGCGGAAGGCGCGCCCGGCCACCCCGCGGGACTGGTGCATTTCGCGTCCGCGCGCCGCTCGCATCCGACGACGCACAGGGTCGAGTGTTTCGGCGACATCGGCCGCGCCAGGCTGCGCATCGGCTGTCTCGAGGCGTCGCTGGAGATGATGCTGCAGCGGATGGCGGGGTAGAGCCCCGCCAGGCTATTCCGCCGCCATATGCATCGCCGGCGCCGACCACAGGCGAGCCCGGTAGGCCTCGAAGCAGCGGGCCCCGCAGACCAGGCGCATGAGGGCGCCCTCGGCCAGGAAGGGGATGCGCGCGGGGTCTTCGCTGACCAGGGGCCGCAGGGCGTTGGCGATCCAGTCCTGGGCGTGCTTGACGTCCAGCCGGGCGTGCAGCTCGAAATAGCGGCGCACGGACGGCGGATAGCCCAGCCGCTCAAGGCCCTTGGCCACCTGCGCCACGCGTCCCGGAGCCGTCAGCTCGACCACGCCCAGGGCGCCGACCGCATGCCAGGCGTAGCGCCGGGTGGTGGAGAAGGCGGTCAGGGTGTTGGCCAGGGCCAGCGACTGCCACAGCGTGCCGTCGATGGTCGGGGTCAGCTCCAGGTCGCGGACCGCCCGGTCCAGCATCGGGCCGTGCATGCCGCCCTCGGCCCCGCGGCCCATCTCGTCCCAGTAGTTGCGCGCCAGCTCCAGCTTGGCCGAGGCCGGCAGCTTGACCTGCGCCATCGCCACGAGGTCGTCGAAGCCCGCCTCGCCGGCCGCCTCCTGGGTCAGGAACCAGCCCATGGCCTGCGGCCCCGCATCGCGGGCCAGCCAGGCGAACAGGGGATCGTGCTGGCCGGGACCGGTGGCGGCCAGCACCTCGAACCAGGCGACGAAGCCGTCGACGTCGGTG
>JAQGII010000063.1 GCA_028291305.1 Caulobacteraceae bacterium | reverse complement strand
CACGGCGGCGCGGTCTATGTGCTGGAGGTGTCGTCCTATCAGCTCGACCTGACCTCGAGCCTAAAGCCGGACGTTTCCATACTGCTCAACATCACGCCGGACCATCTGGATCGCCACGGCGGCATGGACGGTTATGTCGAGGCCAAGCGTCGGGTGCTGCTCAACCAAGGCAAGGGCGACACTGCCGTGATCGGCGTGGACGACGCCTGGTGCCAGCGCGTCTGCACCGAGATCACCGCCGCCAACCGCCGCACCATCACCCCCGTCTCGTCGGGCCGCGCGATCGGCCGCGGCGTCTACGCCCTGCAGGGGGTGCTCTACGACGGCTCGGGCGAGCGGGTGGTGGAGGTGTGCGACCTGCTGCGCGCCCGCGCCCTGCCGGGACGCCACAACTGGCAGAACGCCGCCGCCGCCTACGCCGCCTGCCGCGCCCTGGGCATCCCGCCCGCCGACGTGGCCGAGGGCCTGCTCAGCTTCCCCGGCCTGGCCCACCGCATGGAGCTGGTCGGCAAGATCGGCGAGGTCAAGTTCATCAACGACAGCAAGGCCACCAACGCCGACGCCGCGCGCCAGGCCATGAGCACCTATCCGCGCTTCTACTGGATCGCCGGCGGCGTGCCCAAGGCGGGCGGCATCGAGGGCCTGGCCGACCTGTTTCCGCGCGTGGCCAAGGCCTATCTGGTGGGGCAGGCCGCCCCTGAATTCGCCAGGACCCTGGGCGACGCCGCGCCCCACGTCATCAGCGGCGACCTGCGCAGCGCCACGGCCCAGGCCTATGCCGACGCCCAGGCGGCGGGCGGCGAGGCCATCGTGCTGCTGTCGCCGGCCTGCGCCTCGTTCGACCAGTTCGCCGACTTCGAGGTCCGCGGCGACGCCTTCCGCAGCATCGTGCTCGGCCTGGGGCCGCCGTCCAGGAAAGAAGCGAGCGCATGAGCCGTCAGCAGCACGCCTTCGCCCGCACCGACCGCACGCGCCTGGGCCTGTGGTGGTGGACCACCGACCATGTCCTGCTGGGGGTCGTCGCCATCCTGATGGTGCTGGGCGTGATGCTGTCGTTCGCCTCCAGCCCGGCCGCGGCCGCGCGCATGAACCTCGGCGACCCCTTCCACTTCGCCGCGCGCCAGTGCGTGTTCGCGGCCGTCGGCGCGGTGTTCCTGCTCAGCGCCTCCATGCTGTCGCCCAGGGGCGTGCGGCGGGCGGCCTTCTTCATCTACCTGGCCGCCATCGGCGTGATGATGGCCCTGCCGATCCTGGGGCACAGCGCCAAGGGCGCGACCCGCTGGCTGGAGTTCGGCGGCTTCTCGCTGCAGCCGTCCGAGTTCATGAAGCCGGCCCTGATCGTGCTGGTGGCCTGGATGTTCTCCGAGGGCCAGAAGGGCGAGGGCGTGCCCGGCGTGTCGATCGCCTTCTGCCTCTACGGCCTGTCGGTGGCGCTGCTGCTGGTGCAGCCGGACGTGGGCCAGACCATCCTGATCACCATCGCCTTCGGCGCCGCCTTCTTCGTGGCCGGCGTGCCCATGCGCTGGATCTTCGGCATGCTGGCGGCGGCGGCGACGGGCGCGGTGGCGCTCTATTTCGCCTTCGACCACGTGGCCAGCCGGGTGCACAAGTTCCTCAGCCACGACAAGGTGGACACCCACCAGATCGACCGCGCGCAGGAAGCCATCGCGGCCGGCGGCCTGCTGGGGCGCGGCCCCGGCGAGGGCCTGATGAAGCGCCACGTGCCCGACCTGCACACCGACTTCATCTATTCGGTGGCGGCCGAGGAGTACGGCCTGATCTTCTCCCTGCTGCTGATCGGCCTGTTCGCCCTCCTGGTGACCCGCGGCCTCTATAAGGCCATGAAGCTGTCCGACCCGTTCGAGCAGATCGCGGCGGCCGGGTTGTTCGTTCTGGTGGGACAGCAGGCCTTCATCAATGTGGCGGTGAACTTGAACCTGATCCCGACCAAAGGCATGACCCTGCCCTTCATCTCCTATGGGGGATCCTCGATGATGGCCATGGGCCTGACCCTGGGCATGGCGTTGGCCCTGACCCGCCGTCGGCCCGGCGCCTACGCCCCGAGCGAGGGACTCGCCCGCGCCGGCGCCTACGCGTGAACCGCCCCCTCTCTGATCGACGTGTCGCCGTCCTGGCGGCCGGGGGCACCGGCGGCCACCTGTTCCCCGCCCAGGCCCTGGCCGAGGCGCTGACCGCGCGCGGCTGGCGCATCGTGCTGGCCACCGACGAACGCGGCGCCCTCTACGCCGACAAGTTCCCCGCCGAGCACCGCATCCCCCTGTCGGCCGCCACCTTCAGGAGCGGCGACGTGCTGGGCATGATCGGGGCGGGGGTCAACATCGTCCAGGGCGTGCTGCAGGCGCGCACCGCCTTCAAGGTGCTCAACCCCGCCGTGGTGGTGGGCTTCGGCGGCTATCCGAGCCTGCCGGGGCTGCTGGCGGCGCTGAGCACGAAGCGCCCGACCGTGATCCACGAGCAGAACGCGGTGCTGGGCCGGGTCAACCGCTTCCTGGCCGACAAGGTCGACGCCGTCGCCTGCGCCTTCCCGACGCTGGAGAAGGCGACGGCGCGCACCCGCGCCCGCGTGCATGTGGTGGGCAATCCGGTGCGCCCGGAGATCCGCGCCCTCCACGACGTCCCCTACGAGCCGCCGACCGGCGAGATCCGCGTGCTGATCACCGGCGGCAGCCAGGGCGCGCGCCTGCTGTCGGAGCTGACCCCGCTGGCGGTCGCCAATCTGCCCGACGGCCTGCGCATGACGCTGTCGATCCAGCAGCAGACCCGCCGCGAGTCCCTGGAAGGGGCCATCAAGGTCTACAAGGACGCCCTGGTGCCGGCCGAGATCGCGCCCTTCTTCCGCGACATGGCCGGGCGGCTGGCCCGCGCCCACCTGGTGATCGGCCGCGCCGGCGCCTCGACCTGCTGCGAGCTGGCCGTGGCCGGCCGGCCGTCGATCCTGATCCCGCTGAAGATCGCGGCCGACGACCACCAGCGCTTCAACGCCAAGCTGCTGGCCGACGCCGGCGGGGCCGAGGTCGCCAACGAGGACGTGCTGACGCTCGAAGTGTTCGTCAAAGCCCTGACCCGGCTGCTCGGCGACCCGGACCGCCTGACCCGCATGGCCGCCGCCGCCCGCTCGGTGGCCGTGCCCGACGCGGCCGAGCGACTGGCGGACCTGGTGGAGAAGACGGCGGGGTAGGAGCGGGGGCGGCGTTCGACCCATGGCGGACATTAAGCAGGTCGGCTGTCGGAGAGCATTGAAAAACCCTCGGCCGCCTTTCAGCAATCCAGCCTCGCGCAACACCGTCTGGTGGGCGAAAGGGGCAGGGCCTCGAGCCCTCAGAAAACACCGCCCCAAAGCGCTGCGCTAGGAACGAAGGCCGCGACTTCAGGTTGTACCGCTTATCGGCCCAATTTGGGCCAACCGGGCCGCGGGATTGATCATGCCAGTAGATTCGCTCACCGCTTCAGGTGCGCCGACGACCATCGCTCCGCCGAATCAATCCCAGACCTTGCTGAGTGTGGCTCCGCTTAGCGGTGACCAGATTAACCTTTACCTCACCTCAATCTCAAACGGGGGGGGTTACCTTCAAGACGCTGGCTTCACGCTGGACGGCAAGGGCGAATGGCAAAGCGCCTACCCTAGCCCGGTCACCGACTATATGGCGAACAGCGGTCACGGCTACGGCATGCTGGCCACAGCCTACAATTTCCAAGGCGTGAGCCACCTGGTGTTTTTTCAGGAAGGCCCGGCTCCCCATTTCACAAATTACAGCACCATTCGTTACGGTTGGAGCGCGCAATCATCCGATCCAGCGCTCGTCTATTCGAAGGTCGGCGTGTTTCCGTCCGCCACCGGCTTTCACTACGAATGGGTCACCCAGTCCACCACAGCCGGAGGCGTGGTAAGCACCCTGCATCAGGAGGATGGCGACGCGAACGGGCCCAATTCGTCCACCCTAACCGAGACTGCCGGAGCGGAAATCATCCCCTATGCCGGCGCCATGATCGGCAACGAGGCGTTTGCTATTCAGGACGGGCGAGCCCAACTGTCGGGTCACTCCGCGATGACGTTCCCAGGCGTTGCGGAAGCGGTGGTCAAACTCGCCACCCTGGCCACAAACACCCAGGCCGCTGCCGTATGGCTGGATGGTTCTGCAGCTAAGCTATCGGTGTTTGATGCCTCTGCGAACGCATTTGGCCCCGTGGCCACACTGGCCGGCACTGGCGCGAGCGACGTGTCTGTCGTGGCCCTCCCTGACGGCAGTTTCGTTGCCAGCTGGGCCCAAGCCGGAGCGTACTACGGCGAGGTGTTCAGCGCACGCGGCGTGGCTGGGCCCGTTGTGACCCTGGCCGGCCTGGCAACCGCAGTCGACGCCCTAGGCGAACTGTACACAACCGCAGGAATCGCGAATACGGACGACGTCAAAGTTCAGCGCTACGTCGTCGGCAGCGAAGCGCCCGGTGTAGTGCACACAGCCGATGCCAGCTACGTCGCAGGCGACAGCGTGGTCGACATCTATCTTACCGGCTCGGGTCAGACGGTCCACGGCAACGATGGCGGCGACACCATCACCTCCAACAACACTCTCAACCACATCACCGGCGGCGCTGGCGCCGACACCGTCTACATCGGGCGGGGCGGCGACGTGGTCACCGGCGGTTTGGGTGCGGACAACTTCGTGTTCAAGGAAACGCCTTGGAACGGAGGCCACATCACGGACTTCTCGGGCGCCCAAGGTGATAAGATCGATTTGACGGGGCTTCTCGCCAAGTCGGGCTACTCAGGGGCCGACCCGCTTGGCGACGGCTACCTCAAGATCACCGACGACGGGGCTAGCAACGCCCAGGTCTGGGCGGACTACAACCAGCCCGGCAATACGGCTTGGTGGCTCGTGACTAGCCTGGATGGGGTAGCAGCCTCGACGCTGCGGGTGGACTCCGGCGTGATCACGGGCCAATCGAACCCGTCGGGCGGCGGTTCCACCGGCCAGACCTACACCTCCGACAACGGTGGAGATCACTGGACCGGCACGGCGGGCAACGACACCTTCAATCTCGGCCGTGGCGGTGACGTGGCGACCGGCAACGGCGGCAATGACACCTTCAAGTTCGCCGAGGTGCCTTGGGCTGGGGGTCACATCACCGACTTCAACGCCGGAGACGCCATCGGCCTGACCGGCCTCCTCGCCTCCACCGGC
>JAQGII010000032.1 GCA_028291305.1 Caulobacteraceae bacterium | reverse complement strand
TGGAGTGGCGGCCGTGATCCTCTATCCCGCGATCGATCTGAAGGACGGCCAGTGCGTGCGCCTGCTCTACGGCGATATGGACAAGGCGACGGTGTTCAACACCAGCCCCGGCGACCAGGCCCGGCAGTTCGTCGAGGCCGGCTTCGACTGGCTGCATGTGGTCGACCTGAACGGGGCCATCGAGGGCCGCTCGATGAACGCCGCGGCGGTCGGCGAAATCCTCGAGACCGTGTCGATCCCCATCCAGCTGGGCGGGGGCGTGCGCACCTATGAGGACATCGAGCGCTGGATCGAGGCGGGCGTCAGCCGGGTGGTGCTGGGCACCGTGGCGGTGCGCGACCCCGAGCTGGTCAAGCGCGCGGCGGCTGATTTCGCCGAACAGATCGCCGTGGCCGTGGACGTGAAGGACGGCAAGGTTGCCGTGCACGGCTGGGTCGGGACCTCCGACCTCGATCCCATCACCCTGGCCAAGCGCTTCGAGGATTCCGGCGTCGCCGCCCTGATCGTCACCGACATCGGCCGCGACGGGGCCCTGACCGGCATCAATGTCGACGGCGTGGGCGCGGTGGCCGACGCCGTGTCGATCCCGGTGATCGCCTCGGGCGGCCTGGCGTCGGTCAAGGACATCGAGCTGCTCAAGGCGCGCAAGGGCGTGAGCATCGCCGGAGCCATCCTCGGCCGCGCCCTCTACACCGGCAATATCACCGCCGCGGAGGCCATCGCGGCGGCGCGGCAGAAGACCCCCGCGTGAGGAATTTGGCCTGATGCTGAAGGTCCGCGTCATCCCCTGCCTCGACGTCAAGGACGGCCGGGTGGTCAAGGGCGTCAACTTCCTGGCGCTGCGCGACGCCGGCGATCCGGTGGAGCAGGCCTCCGCCTACGACGCGGCCGGGGCCGACGAGCTGATGTTCCTCGACATCACCGCCAGCCACGAAGGGCGCGGCGCCATCCTGGAGGTGATCGCCCGCACCGCCGACGACTGCTTCATCCCGCTAGCCGAGGGCGGCGGCGTGCGCACGGTGGAGGACGCCAGCCGCAACCTGCGCGCCGGGGCCGACAAGGTCTCGATCAACACCGCCGCGGGGGAGAACCCCGGCCTGATCTCCGCCGTCGCCGACGCTTTCGGCGCCCAGGCCGTGGTCCTGGCCATCGACGCCAAGGCCCGCGAAGGCGGCGGCTGGGAGGTGTTCACCTATGGCGGACGCAAGAGCGTCGGCATGGACGCGGCCGAATGGGCGGTCAGGGGCGTCGAGCTGGGGGCCGGGGAGATCCTGCTCACCTCGATGGACCGCGACGGGGCCAGGTCCGGCTACGACACCGCCCTGCTCAAGGCCGTGTCCTCGGCGGTGAGCGTGACGGTGATCGCCTCGGGCGGCGCCGGATCGGCCGGGCACCTGGTGGAGGCCGTGCGCGACGGCGGCGCCGACGCCGTCCTGGCCGCCTCCATCTTCCACTTCGGCGAGATCAGCGTCGGCCAGGCCAAGCAGTGCCTGCTGGACGCCGGGCTCCCCGTGCGTTTGACTTGAGTTTCCCGCAGGAACCCACGTCATGAGCAGCCGCTTCGCCGAAACCCTCGACCGCCTGCAGGCCACCATCGCCGCGCGCAAGGGCGCCGACCCCGGGTCCTCCTACACCGCCAAGCTCCTCCACGAAGGCCCCGAGCGGGCCGCCAAGAAGTTCGGCGAGGAGGCGGTCGAGACCGTGATCGCCGCGATCAAGGGCAACCCCGAGGAACTGGCCTCGGAGAGCGCCGACGTCATCTACCACTGGCTGGTGCTGCTGGCCGGCGCCGGCGTGAGCCTGGACCAGGTCGCCGCCAAGCTGGAAGCCCGCGAGGGGACCAGCGGGCTGGCCGAAAAGGCGGGGCGGAGCACATAGACCGCTCATCCCGGCGAATGCCTGGATAAGCGGAGTTATTGAACCTTCCGCTTCAGCGCCACGTACAGCGCGCCCTCGCCGCCGTGCCGGCGGTGGGCCTCCGACACCCCCGCCACCACGTTGCGCAGGCCCGGCTCCGACAGCCATTCGGGGGTGCGGCGGCGCAGGACGCCGTCGCCCAGCCAGCCCTTGCCGGTGATCACCAGCACCGCCCGCACGCCCTCGTCCTGGGCGCGCCTGAGGAAGGCGGCCAGCACGCTGCGGGCGCGGTCCTGGTCCAGGCCGTGCAGGTCGAGCGTCAGGTCGATGGGGTCGCGTTCGCGGGTCAGGCGGCGCTTGCGGCCGGGTTCGATGTCCTGGGGCGGGACGGCGGGCGGCGGGCGGACCGGCGTGCGGTGCGCGTCGGCGACGTAGGGTTTCACGGTGACGGTCGGCGCGGGCGGCCTGGCGGCCGGCGCGTCCTCGGGCGGCGGCATGATCGGCCTGCGACCCGCCGCCGGGTTCACCGTGGCCGTGACCAGGGCCCACAGGCGCAGTTCCTCCGGGCGCGCCTTGCGTTTCATCGAAGCGGGGTCACGGCGTCGGCGCGCGGCCGGGTCCGGCCGCCAGGGCCGGCGCGTCCAGCATCGGCACGAGACGATAGAGCTTCAGCCTATGGCGCACCCGGCCCGCCTCCGCTCCCGCGTCCTCGCCGGAGCCCAGGTAGAGGTCGGCGCGCACCTCGCCCTTGATGGCGCTGCCGGTGTCGAGCGCCATGGCCAGGCGGCGGTAGGCGGGGAAGGCCCCGCTCAGGGCCGGCGCCTCGCCGTTGATCCAGTAGAGCTCGCCGTAGCCGTGCCTGGCCGGGTCCACCGCCAGGGCGCGGCCCGGCGTCAGGGCGACCCCCGCCGCTCCGCTCGGCTCGCCGCCGTCGTAGGGCTGCAGGGTGAAGAAGATGTAGCGCGGGTTCAGCCGCATGACCGCGTCGGCGTCGGCGCCCCGGTGCTGGGCCAGCCAGGCGCGGATCATCTCGCCGGAGGTGTTGCTGTCGGCCAGCAGCCCCTGGGCCCGCATCGGCGCGGCGATGCCGACGAACGGCATGCCGTTGTTGGCGGCATAGACGGCGCGCAGCTGCCGTCCGTCGGGGAAGGCCAGCACGCCGGAGCCCTGGATCTGCAGGAAGAACAGGTCCTCGGGCTTCATCCAGGCCAGCGGCCGGTCGGCCGGGGACTGCTCGATGGCCTCGCGGTCCGCGTAGGGGGCGGGCGGGCCGCCGGCCCCGGCGCCGACGTCGGCGGCGGGCAGGTCGGCCGGCTTGGCGCGCACGGCGGCGGTATA
>JAQGII010000027.1 GCA_028291305.1 Caulobacteraceae bacterium | reverse complement strand
GGACGTAGAGACGCCCATCCTCGGGCAGATCCCCGCCCGGGGGCACAGCCCGAACGTCGTCTACCGCCGCCAGGGCGATCGTCACCTGCTGGTGGAATACGGCCCCATCGTCCTGGACCTGGAGTTGCGCCTGCGCGTCCACGCCCTGATGCTGGAGTTGCAGGCCCTGGCCCTGCCGGGCGTGATCGACCTTACCCCCGGCATCCGCTCGCTGCAGGTGCACTACGACAGCCGCGTCCTGGCTCAGGCCAGGCTGCTCCAGGTGCTGGCCGACGCCGAGGAGCGGCTGGGCGGGCTCGACGATTTCCAGATCCCCTCGCGCGTGGTCCACCTGCCGCTGAGCTGGAAAGACCCGGCCATCTACCGGACCATCGAAAAATACATGGCCTCGGTGCGCGACGACGCGCCCTGGTGCCCGGACAACATCGAGTTCATCCGCCGCATCAACGGCCTCCAGTCGGAGGACGACGTTCACCGGATCGTGTTCGACGCCCGCTACCTGGTGATGGGCCTGGGGGATGTCTATCTGGGTGCGCCGGTGGCCACGCCGATCGACCCGCGCCACCGTCTGGTGACGACCAAATACAATCCCGCCCGCACCTGGACCCCGCCCAACGTGGTGGGTATCGGCGGCGCCTATATGTGCATCTACGGGATGGAGGGGCCGGGCGGCTACCAGCTGTTCGGCCGGACGGTGCAGGTGTGGAACACCTACCGCCAGACCCAGGCGTTCGGCGAGGGCAAGCCGTGGCTGCTGCGCTTCTTCGACCAGGTGAAGTTCTTCCCCGTCAGCCACGAGGAACTAACCGAGTGGCGGCGCGACTTTCCGCTGGGCCGGCGCGAGGTCGCCATCGAGGAGGAGACGTTCCGCCTGTCCGACTACCGGGCTTTCCTGCAGAACAACGCGGCCAGCATCGCCGCCTTCCAGCAGACGCGCCAGGCCGCCTTCGAGGTCGAACGGGCCGACTGGCAGCGCAAGGGGGAGTTCGACCGGGTCGCCGCCCTGTCGGCCGACGACCAGCCGGCCACCGAGGCCGCCGCCATCGTCGCGCCGGAGGGAGCCGACCTGGTCGAAGCGCCCCTGGGCGGCGTGGTCTGGAAGATGAACGTCCAGCCCGGCGACCGGGTGGAGAAGGGCGCCGTGATCGCCGTGATCGAGGCGATGAAGACCGAGTGCGACGTGGACAGCCCCGTCGCAGGCATCGTGCGGGCGGTCTATGTGCAGGAAAAGCAGGCGATCTCGCCGGGCGCGCCCCTGCTGGCCATCGAGGCCGGATGATGGCGGGCAACGAGCGCCTGTCCGTCGCCGCCATCGCCGCCGAGGTGCGCGGCGGCCGCCGGCTCGCGGTGGACGTGGCCGCCGAGGTCCTGGCGCGGCGGGACGCCTATGACGCGGTCCAGCCGCAGGCCTGGATCCAGCGCGGGGACGCGGCGGCGGTGCTCCAGGCGGCCCGCCGGATCGATCTGCGGATCGCCGCGGGCGAAGACCTGCCCTTGGCGGGCGTTCCCTATGCCGTGAAGGACAACATCGACGTGGCGGGTCTGCCGACCACGGCCGGATGCCCGGCCTTTGCCTATGCGCCCGAGCGGTCGGCCACGGTGGTGGACAGGCTGGAGGCGGCCGGCGCCCTGCTGATCGGTAAGACCAACCTCGACCAGTTCGCCACCGGCCTGGTGGGCACGCGCAGCCCCTATGGCGCGCCGGCCTGCGTCTACAATCTGGAGCTGATCAGCGGCGGGTCCAGCTCAGGCTCGGCTGTGGTCACGGCGGCGGGGGTGACGGCCTTCGCGCTGGGCACCGACACGGCGGGATCCGGCCGGGTCCCGGCCGCCATCAATCATCTGGTGGGGCTGAAACCGACCAAGGGGCGCTTCAGCACCCGCGGCCTCGCGCCCGCCTGCCGCTCTCTGGACTGCATCACCGTGTTCGCCTCGACCGTGGCCGATGCGGCTCTGGTCGACGGCGTGGTCGCCGGCTTCGATCCCGGCGATCCCTATTCCAGGGACGACGTGGCGGGCCTGGACACAGGTTCGGCGACCCGGATCGGCGTTCCGCTCCCGTCGCAACGCAACTTCCTGGGCGACCGCCAGTCCCAGGCGCTGTTCGAGGCGGCCCTCCGGCGCATGCATCGGCTGGGCGTGGAGCTGGTCGAGGTCGACATCGCGCCGCTGCTGGCGGCCGCTCAACTGCTCTACGCCGGTCCGTGGGTGGCCGAACGGGCCGCCGCCGTGGAGGGCCTGTTGCGCAGCGATCCGGCCGCCATCCATCCCGTGGTGCGCGCCATCCTCGAGCAGGGATTGGCGGTGACGGGGATCGAGGTGTTCCGCGGCCAGTACCGGTTGAAGGGTTTCGAGGCCGCGGCCGCGGCGCTCTGGGCTACGGTCGACGTCCTGATGCTCCCCACGGCCCCGACGACCTACCGTATCCGCGAGCTTGAGGCCTCGCCCGTGGCGCTCAACAGCAACCTCGGCCTCTACACCAATTTCGTGAACCTGCTGGACATGAGCGCCATCGCCCTGCCGGCGGGGTTTCGCGACAACGGCTCCGGGTTCGGCGTCACCTTCATCGGGCCCGCCTTCGCCGACATCGTGCTGCAACGGCTGGCGCAGCAATTCGAGGACACCGCCGACATGACCGCTCCCGCCCTCGACCTCAAGGACCGTCCGCCCGAGACCGTGAAGCTGGCGGTGGTGGGAGCGCACCTGGAGGGCATGCCCCTGCACTGGCAACTCACCTCCCGCGACGCCAGGCTGGTGACCAAGACCCGCACCGCGCCCGCTTACCGCCTCTACGCCATGGCCGACACCGTCCCGCCCAAGCCCGCCCTGGTGCATGTCGGCGAGGGCGGCGCGGCCATCGCGCTGGAGGTTTACGAACTGCCCATGGCCCTGTTCGGCGGCTTCGTGGCCGAGGTGCCCGCCCCGCTGGCCATCGGCACGGTGACGCTGGAGGACGGCTCGCAAGTGAAAGGGTTTGTCGCCGAGCCCCGCGCCACCGCCGGCGCCGAGGACGTCACCCATCTGGGCGGATGGCGCGCCTATATCGCGGGCCGGGCGTAGGCTGCGGCTTAGAGGGGAACGTCGAAGGACGGCGCGATCCCGACGATGTCCTGCACCGCTTCCATTTCGCTGAGCACCCCCAGGGGCGACTTGCGGTCGAGCAGGAAGTCGTAGACCGCCGTCGCCCCATAGCGATGCGGGGCCTGGGGGTCGCGACGGCGCTTGTCGAAGGCCAGCACCCGCGTGCCGAGCTTAAACGCCTCCTTGATGTCGTGCGTCACCATCAGGATGGTCAGTGTGTGGCGCTGCCAGAGGCCGAGGATGAGCTCGTGCATGTCCAGCCGGATGCCGGGATCGAGGGCGCCGAACGGCTCGTCCAGCAGCAGCACGCGCGGATGGCGCACGAGCGCCTGGGCGATGGCCAGGCGCTGCTGCATGCCGCCCGACATCTGGCTCGGATAGATCTCGCGTGCATCCTGCAGGCCGACGGCCTCGAGCATGGCGGCGGCCTCTTCCCGCACCGCCCGCCGCCGGGCGCCGAACAGCCGGCCGAGCAGCGGCGATCCCGCGCAGTTCAAGCCGAAGGCGACATTGTCCAGGGCCGACAGGTGGGGGAAGACGGAATAGCGCTGGAAGACCACCCCCCGCTCCGGGCCAGGCTCGTCGCACGCGGGCGCACCGTCCATCAGCACCCGGCCCCGGGTCGGCTGCTCCTGGCCGGTGATCAGGCGCAGGAAGGTGCTCTTGCCGGCCCCCGACGGCCCCACGATCGAGACGAAGGACTGCGGGGCGATCTGCAGGCTGACCCGCTCGAGCACGACCTTGTCGCCATATTCGACCCAGACCTCCTCGAAGGAGAGCAGGGCCGCCGGCCGCGGCGGCATTGTCAGGACCTGCGCCATCAGCGGTCCCGCAGGGGATGGGCCCAGCGGAACGCCCGTCGGCTGACCTGCACCAGCAGCAGGTCCATGATCACCGCCAGGAGTGAGATCCAGGCGACATAGGGCAGGATGATGTCCATGGCCAGGTAGCGGCGCACCAGGAAGATGCGGTAGCCCAGCCCCACATCGGCGGCGATGGCCTCGGCTGAGATCAGGAACACCCAGGCCGGGCCCAGGGACAGCCGCACGCTGTCGATCAGGCGGGGCAGGGCCTGGGGAAGGGCGACCTGGAGGGCCGTCTGCCAGGTGGACGCGCCCAGGGACTGGGCCTTGACGATCTGCTCTTCCGGTATGGCGGTGACGTGGGCGGCGAGGTCGCGAACCATGAACGGCGTCACCCCGAACACGATCAGGGTGATCTTGGCCGTCTCCCCCAGGCCGAAGACGATGAACAGGATGGGTAGGACGGCTATCGGCGGAATCACCGCAATGGCGGCCACCAGTGGCCCGAAGCCGGCCCGCACGATCGGCAGCAGGCCCAGCGCCAGCCCGAACACCAGGGTGATGCTGGTGGCGATCACCAGGGCCACCGTGAGGCGGCGCAGGCTGGCCCCGGTATCCTCGAATAGAGGCACCCGCCCGGTCATGGGATCGACCTTGGCCATGTCGATCATGGCCACCACCATGGCCGCCGGCGTCGGCAGGATCTTGTCGCGCGGGTTCTCGATGTGCCGCGCCGTCGACGCGCCCAGATAGAGCAGCGCCACCGCGAGCAGCGGCAACAGTCCCAGAAGAAGCCGACCGCCCCCGCGAGGCCTTACGTTGAGAAGGCGGCGCATGGGGCGGTCAATACTCTCCGGGCGAAAGGAACGAAGACAGGCTCAAGCGGACGCTAGAGTTTGCCGTCCGCCGCCATGTTCATATAGCTCGGATCAAAGCGCAGCTTCACGTTCTTTGGATCGCCCAGGATCTTGCCGCCCGGGAACTCGATGCCGATCGAGTCGACCGAGGTCGCGCCCTTGCCGAACAGGCCCTTGGAGAAGCTGAACTGGCGGACCTTGTCGTTGGCGGCGACGAAGGCGGGGCTGGTCTCGAAGGCCGCCGCGTCCTTGGGGGTGTAATAGAGGTAGGTGGTCTTCAACTGCGACTTGAAGCCCGCCAGATCCGTACCCGACAGCTTGGCCATGGCCTCCAGCGCCGCCTTGCCCTCCGGCGTGTCCTTCTGCATCAGCGCCAGGGTCTCGTACCAGATGCCCGTCAGCGCCTTACCCAGGGCCGGATTGGCCTTCAGCTCGGCGGTGTCGAGGATCAGGGTGTCCTGGATTTCGCCGGGGATCTTGGAGGAGTCGAACACCTCGTGGGCCTTCGGCAGCTTCTTGATCTCCGACAGCTGTGGGTTCCAGGTGACCAGGGCAGTTGTGCCCGGCGCATTGTAGGCGGCGACGATGTCGGCGTCGGACGTGTTCACGGTCTTGACGTCCGACTGCTGCAGGCCGGCCGCTTCGAGGCCGCGCGCCAACAGGTAATGGGACACCGAGAACTCCACCAGGTTGACGGGGCGGCCCTTGATGTCCTTGAGGCTGTCGGATCCCTTCAGGATGATGCCGTCGTTGCCGTTGGAGTAGTCGCCGATCATCAGCACAGTGCTGTCCTTGCCGCCGGCGGCGGGGACGGTCAGGGCGTCCATGTTGGTCGAGACCACGCCGTCCAGCTTGCCGGCGGTGAACTGGTTGAGGGATTCGACGTAGTCGTTGACCTGCACCACCTTGAGCTTGATGCCGTACTTGTCGGCCCACTTCTTCACGATGCCGGCCTGCTGCGCGTATGGCCAGGGCATCCAGCCGGCGTAGATTGTCCAGCCGATGGTGTATTCCTTGCTGGGCGCCCCAGGCGCCGGCGAGGCGGAGGATGCCGTTTCGGGCGCGCTGGACGGTTTGCCGCAAGACGCGACGGCCAGGCCGGCGGCCATCACGGCGGCGGTGCTCAGCCTGGAAAGCCACCTGTTCATAGGGACACCTTTTCCATTTGAAGCGCGGCGGAGGCCGCCCCATTCGTATTACGAAACCGATGAAACGTAATAACTGAGCATGGCGCAATAGAGCTGGGCCGTGAATCGACGACCTGCTGAAAAAGCGTGCGGTCCTGGTTTGATTCTGACGCGGTTTGGGCCGAACCGCCGCATCCAGGGGGCGAGGCGAAAGGCAAGCCTTTACGTCGCCAGCAGGCGCCATCGGCCTGCTGACGCGGGGGGAGACTGGTAGGCGCGCATCTGGTCTACTGTCTCGTAGCAGACGTCGATGCCGCGTTCGTGGAGCAGGTAGGGGGGACTTGGCGTCCATCATCACCACGAGGCGGATCACCTCGGGCGAGGAGTTTGGTCTGATAGAGCCGTCACGGGCCTTTCGGCGATACGAAGGTCTCGTCGGCCACGATCCAGGCCCGGGCCTGGATGCGGACAACCTATTGCGGCTCCACAGCTAGCCACCGCAGAACGTGGCCCAGTCCGCCATGAGGGCGCTGTCAGGCTAACGGCGACAAGTCTCCACTTTGGGGCGGAATGCCTCTTTCATGGGGGCGTTCGATGCAGCCCATTTCGCGCCGACGCATGAGCCCGCCACCCAAACTGTCGATGGTCTCGGCCGTTTAGGCCCGCCCCGCCCGCGCGGCGGCCGGCGATCGCTTCGTCGATGTCCATTGCGCCGTCCTCCGCCAAGACACGAGGAGTTTGGCTGAAGTTGGTTAGCGCGCCGCGGTGCAGCGGGCGTTGGTCCCGGTCAAGTCCGGCCTGAACAGGTCGGATCGACTCGTTCCGGAGGGGGCCGTCACCGCTGTGCGGGTATCCGCACAAACCTGAACCAAGCCGTGTTGTTTCCTGCTCAGCAAGACCGGCGTTTTTCACAAAAGACGTGTATTTTCAATATTATAATATGAGTATTGCGCCGGTTTTGCCGGCCCTTCACTCTAGCTTGGGCGACAAGGATCGGGGCGGCTGGCAAGCGCCCGCGCGGTCGTTGATCGCCCGCCGGGCTTCGGCCGGGGACTAACAAGAACAAAGAGACAAGGACCGCGCCGGCGGCCGGCCCTTCTGGGAGGGATACCATGAACGAACTCGCTCAACGCCTGAGTTGGGGAAGCTCGCTAGTCGCCATTAGCATGGCCATGTGTGCGCCCGCCGTGGCCTTGGCCCAGGCGCCGGCCGATGCCGCGAGCGCTGCGCCAATCCCGGACGCGGCTCCCCCCGCACCGGCCCGGGACACCGGCCCCGTCGGCGAAATCGTCGTCACAGGTTCGCGCGTAGCCCGCGCCGGCTTCACCGCGCCCACCCCGGTGACCGTGATCCAGCAGGAAATGTTGAAGGCCCAGCCGCTGCTGTCGGACTCCCTCAAGGAACTCCCGACGCTGCAAGCGACCACCGGG
>JAQGII010000497.1 GCA_028291305.1 Caulobacteraceae bacterium | reverse complement strand
TCTACTCCGTAAGAAACACTCTTTCCATTCACGTCGCTCTTCCGTTCTGGCGGAGAGGGGCGGAGGACGGCCTCATCCGCCTGGGCGGTCGGATTCCCGGCGCTCCGCTCGCCCCTCGCCCGTATTCCCAGGCCGTGAGCTGAGGTCGTCCCCGGCGGCGGCCCACCCTGTCGGTCCGATAGGGGGCCCACTATTGACGATTTGGCGCCACATAAGCGCCCTTTTGCGGTCGTCTCAGTTATGGACCAAGCCGCGGGCCTATAGCATGGCCGTAGTCGTCCGCGGCCAGAATACATTGGAGAGATCATGATCCAGATGCTGGCGCCAAAACCCTGGATGGTAGGGGCGGTCCTTATCGCATCCTTGGGGGTGACTGGTTGCGCCACTCACAAATACGTCGACCAGCATGTCGGTGCGGTCGATACCAAGATCAACGGCACTCAGTCGCAGGTCGAGGCCCACCAGGGCCAGCTGGCGGCGCACGACGCCAAGCTCGGCGAACTGGACCGCACCAGCCGCGAGGCGCTCGACCGCGCCATGGCCGCGGGCAAGCTCGCCGAAGGCAAGTTCATGTACTCGATCGTGCTGCA
The DNA here is from genome assembly GCA_028291305.1 of Caulobacteraceae bacterium. Lineage (GTDB taxonomy): Bacteria > Pseudomonadota > Alphaproteobacteria > Caulobacterales > Caulobacteraceae > BOG-938. Next base: position 2,388 of record JAQGII010000497.1, on the reverse strand, counting down.
GGACGACGGCGTGAAGTTCAAGTCGGCCAAGTACAAGCTGTCGGACGCCGATCAGGCCAAGCTGACCGAGTTGGCCGGTAAGCTGAAGGCGGACAACAAGAACGTCTATCTGGAGATCCAGGGACACACCGACTCCATGGGCCCGCCGCCCTACAACATGGAGCTGGGCGAAGAGCGGGCCGAGGCGGTGCGCGTGTTCCTCAACCAGCAGGGCATCGCCCTGAGCCGGATGTCGACCATCTCCTACGGCGAGACCGCGCCGATCGCCCCCAACAAGACCCGCGCCGGCCGCGCCCAGAATCGGCGCGTGCAGATCGTGGTGCTGGCCTAAGCCCCAAACCAGGGCGTGACAAAACGGCCCGGGCCGCTCCCATCGGGAGCGGCCGTTCGGCGTTTGCGCAACAAGCTGAGCCAATGCCGTGCTCGCGCGTTTGACGCGAACGGTTCCGCTGTCGGAATCGCGGGTCTAAGCTTCCTCTCGACAAGGCGGGGGCTCAAGGTCCCGGAACGCCGGAGGGAGTGAAGCGCGCATGCCTGCGCCGTCCTTGGATTTCCTGCTTGGCGAGAACGCCGACGCGCCTGGGCGTCCTGCGCCTGTGGCGGCATGATCTCCAGCCTGCTCGTCGCCAACCGGGGGGAGATCGCCCGCCGCATCATCCGCACCGCCCGGCGGATGGGCGTGCGCGCCATCGCCGTCTATTCCGAGGCCGACGCCGGCGCGCCGCACGTGCGCGATGCGGACGCGGCGGTCCTGATCGGCCCGGCGCCGGCGCGCGACAGCTATCTGGCGGCCGGCAAGATCCTGGCGGCGGCCAAGGCGACGGGAGCCGAGGCCATCCACCCCGGATACGGCTTCCTGTCGGAGAACGCCGAGTTCGCCCAGGCGGTGATCGGCGCCGGCCTTGTGTGGATCGGCCCGCCGCCCGCGGCCATCCGCGCCATGGGTCTGAAGGACGCGGCCAAGCGGCTGATGGGCGAGGCCGGCGTTCCGGTGACCCCCGGCTACCTGGGCGAGGACCAGTCGCCGCAGCGCCTGCAGCGCGAGGCCGACGCCATCGGCTATCCGGTGCTGATCAAGGCCGTGGCCGGAGGCGGCGGCAAGGGCATGCGCGAGGTGGCGCGGTCCGAGGATTTCGCGGCGGCCCTGGCCTCGTGCCGACGCGAGGCCGCCGCCAGCTTCGGCGACGACCGGGTGCTGATCGAGCGGCTGGTCGCGCATCCCCGCCACATCGAGGTGCAGGTGTTCGCCGACAGCCACGGCGCCGCGGTGCACCTGTATGAGCGCGACTGCTCGCTGCAGCGCCGCCACCAGAAGGTGATCGAGGAGGCGCCGGCGCCGGGCATGGACGCGGCCACGCGCGCGGCGGTGTGCGGCGCGGCGGTCAGGGCGGCCCTGGCGGTGGGCTACCAGGGGGCGGGCACGGTGGAGTTCATCGCCGACGCCTCCACGGGCCTACGCCCCGACCGCATCTGGTTCATGGAGATGAACACCCGGCTGCAGGTCGAGCATCCGATCACCGAGGCGATCACCGGGCTCGACCTCGTCGAATGGCAGTTGCGCGTGGCCGCCGGCGAGCCCCTGCCGCTGGCCCAGGACGACATCCGCCTGGACGGCTGGGCGTTGGAGGCGCGCCTCTATGCCGAGAACCCGGCCACGGGCTTCCTGCCGTCGACCGGACCGCTGGACCGCTTCGTCCTGCCGGCCGGGATCCGCATCGAGACCGGCGTCGAGCAGGGCGGCGCGATCAGCCCCTTCTACGATCCGATGATCGCCAAACTGGTGTCCCACGCCGCCACCCGCGAAGCCGCCGTCGCGCAACTGGCCGAGGCCTGCCGCCAGGTCCAGGTCTGGCCGGTGCGCACCAACGCCGGCTTCCTCGCCCGCGCCCTGTCCCACGCCGACTTCGTCGCCGGGCGGATCGACACAGGCTTCATCGACGCCCACCTGGACCGCCTGCTGCCGCCGGCGGAGCCGCCGCCGGCCGTGATCCGCGCCGCCGCGGCGTCCCGCCTGCCCGACGCCGGGCCCGATCCCTGGAGCGCCCTGGCCGGCTTCCGCGTCAACGCCGCGCCGGTGATCGACGCCGCCGTGCAGACGGGCGGCGCGGTCTATCGCGCGGCCCTGCAGCCCGGGGAGCGGCCGCTCCTGCCGGTCTTCAGGCGCGGCGACGAGACCGTGGTGTTCGAGGCGGGCGAGGCCTGGGTCTTCACCGAGGTCAGCGCCGAGGGCCTGCAGGAGGCAGAAAGCGGCGACGGCGTCATCGTCTCCCCCATGCCCGGCCGCATCGCCGCCGTGCAGGCCGCCGAGGGCGACGCGGTGGTCAAGGGCCAGCCGCTGCTGACCCTGGAGGCCATGAAGATGGAGCACACCCTGACCGCGCCCTTCGA
>JAQGII010000490.1 GCA_028291305.1 Caulobacteraceae bacterium | reverse complement strand
CAGCAGATAGGTCAGCCGGCTTTCCAGGGCGCGCACGGTGTGGACCCGCAAGGAAAGGCGGGACGTGTCGAACGGCAGATGCGTGGCGGCGATGTGCAGTTCGGTGATGTCCGCCGCCAGCTGCCGTCGCTCGCGCCGCTCGGCGGGGGGGAGGTCCCGGGTGAGGGCTTCGCCGATCCAGACCTGGCTGTCCTGCAGGAAGGCGCGGATCCGCCCGCCCAGCACCTGACCGACGTCGCGCGGGAAGACGATGGTGTGGACCAGGGTGGCGCAGACGATGCCCAGGCAGATCTCCTCCACCCGCGCCAGGGCGGTGTCGAAGATGGTCTGGGGCGCATCGACCCCGGAGAAGCCGATGATCGCCGCCGTATAGCCGGCAAGCATGAAGACATAGGCGCGCGGCGTGCGGTCCAGCAGCGACAGATAGAGGCAAAGTCCGACCCAGGCCGCGATCGCCAGGGACATCAGCGCGGGGGCGTTGACGAAGGTCGGCACGATCGCCACGGCGGCGACGCCGCCCAGGCCGGTGCCCAGCACGCGATAGAAGGCCTTCGACCTCAAGGCGCCGGTCAGGGGCTGGGCGGTGATGTAGACCGTCAGCATCGCCCAATAGGGCCGCGGCAGGCCCATGCTGAAGGCGATCCACAGCGCCAGCATGGCCGCGACGAAACAGTTGATCGAGAAGATCAGGGGGGCGGGCCGCACGCTCACGGTCGACCTTCGCGCCGCGCCGCGAGCAGGCGCGCCTGCATGACCTCGAACACGCGCAGGGTCGCCTCGATGTCCTCGGGGGGCACACCCTCCAGCAGGGAGGCGCGGAAGGCGTCCAGCACGCGCGACGCCTTGCGGCTATGGTCCTGGCCGACGGCGGTGAGATGAACGGTCTTGGCCCTGCGGTCGGCCGGGTCTTCGCGCCGTTCCACCAGGCCGTCTTCCACCAGCCGGTCCAGCAGCCGCACCAGGGAGGGGCCCTCGACGCCCAGGTCGTCGGCCAGCTGGTTCTGCCTCATTCCTTCGGGGCGCCGGCCGAGGACCACGACCGGCAGCGCCAGGGCGTCCGACAGGCCCAGGCCCGTCAGGGCGTCATCGATCCCCGACCGGTAGATACGCGCTAGTCTCACCAGCATGCTGGTCATATGCGCGGGAGGAGGAAGGCTGCTCATACGTGCTAATTAATAGCACCCTATCTATATTCAACTGGAGGATGGCGCGGGCCAGTTGATTTTCCATGCCGTCCGGCGCCATTGCGGGCCGCCCTCGCCGTCGGCTAGATCCGTCCCACCTCGCTGCAACCCCTGGGAGTCCCCGTCATGGTTCGCTGGAAGACCCTGCCCGTACTCGCACTGTCCATGGGCCTCATGGCTCCCTTCGAGGTCTGCGCCCAATCCCCGGCCGGCATGACGCGGAACATTGTCGGCCGTGTCGATCTGCCCGCCGCCCAAAGCCCGCAAGAGGTCGTCCAGGGAACTGCGGAACTGGACGTGGGGGGACAGTCGGGCGCCCATGTGCACCCGGGGATCGAAGCGGGGTACATCCTCTCCGGCGCGTTGGAGATGACCATCAGGGGGCAGCCCCCGCGGCGCTTGGCCGCCGGCGAGACATTCATCATCCCGAGGGGCGTTCCCCACAACGTCAGGAACCTTGGCCAGGTCCCGGCCAAGGTCACCTCCGTGTGGATCGTCGACAAAGGCGTCCCGCTGGCGACGCCGAGTTCCCTGGCGCCCTGACATCTGTTCCCGCCAAGCTCCACGCATGGCGCATTCGAGACTGCGAAAAACGCCAGGCCCGGTTTAGGGTGACCACTGCTTAGGAGCGTGGAAGGCAGCCTCATGACTCATGACGCGATCGATTGGCGCAGCGGGCGCGCAGCCGTTCCGCTCTCGGGGCTGTCGCGCTCTTTCGGGCTCTGAATGACCGGCCTAGCGCGCTTGTCGGTCCGCGGGCTCCGCAGCGAGCTTGCCGGGCCGTTCGATCTGGAGCTCCAGACCGGCCGCTGCGCCGTGATCACCGGACCGTCCGGCGCCGGCAAGAGCCTGTTCCTGCGCATGCTGGCCGATCTCGATCCGAACCAAGGCGAGGTGCGGCTGAACGACCGCGAGCGCGGTCAGTTCGCCCCCGCCGATTGGCGCAGGCGCGTGACCTACGTTGCCGCCGAAGCCGGCTGGTGGGAGGAGCGGGTGATGACCCACTTCGCCGCCGATCGCCACGACGTCGCCAGGGGCCTTGCCCGGCAGATGGGCCTCGGACCTGAGCTGTTCGAGGTGGAGGTGTCGCGCCTGTCCACCGGCGAGAAGCAGCGCTTCGCCCTGGTGCGGGCCCTGGTCCTGGACGCCCCGGTCCTGCTCCTGGACGAGCCCACCGGAGCGCTGGACCAGGCCAGCGTGGCCCTGGTGGAAGGCGTGCTGCGCGCCAGGCTTAGCGAGGGCGGCGCGATCATCATGGTCACGCATGACGAGTCCTTCGGACAGCGCATGGGCGACCAGCGCTACCGCATGAGCCAGCGGAGGCTGTCGGCGGCATGAACGCTGTCTCCCTGAGCCCGCAGGATCTCGTGATCGCCGCATCGCTCATCATCCTCGATGCGGGGCTGTCGCTGTGGCTGGCCCTGAGGCTCCATCGGCAGATCATCGCGGCGGCCGGCCGCATGGTCGTGCAGCTGATCGCGGTCGGCTACCTGCTGCGTATCGTGTTCAAGCTCGACAGCCCCGCGGCGACGCTGGCGGTGGTGATCGTCATGGTCTTGATCGCCGGGCGCGAGGTCGCGGCCAGGCCGGAGCAGCGCTTCAGGGATCTTTCCAACCTGGCCCTCGGCGCGGGCAGCGTGGCCTTGGCCACGTTCGTGACCGCCATTCTGGCCCTGACCACGGCCATCCGACCGCACCCCTGGTTCGATCCCCGCTACGCCATACCGATCGCCGGGATCATCCTGGGCAATGTGCTCAACGCGGCGAGCCTGACCCTCGACAGCCTGCTGAGCGGGGCCGTGCGGGAGCGTTCGTCCATCGAGGCGCGGCTCTGCTGCGGAGCGTCCTATTGGCAGGCGGTTTCCGGTCTCCTGCGGACGGCGATCAGACGGGGCCTGCTGCCGATCATCAACCAGATGTCCGCCGCCGGCGTCGTCACCCTGCCGGGCATCATGACGGGGCAGATCCTGGCCGGCATGGACCCCCTGGAGGCCGTCAAATATCAGATCCTGCTCATGTTCCTGCTTTCCGGAGGCAGCGGGTTGGCGGCGGTGGCGATCGCCTACCTGACGGCGTGGCGGCTGACGGACGATCGCCAGAGACTAAGGCTCGATCGGCTCCGGCCCGCGAAATAGGCGCAGGGGCGACGGCTCGACCCGGACGGAGGACCTACTCGCCCGTCACACATGCTGAGGCTGGCGATTGCGTTCGTCCTTGCCGAGGGTCAGGCTGATCAGGACCGGCATGGCCAACAGGACCAGCGGGTATTGCAGGCACAGGCCGCCGATGATGGCGATGGCCAGGGGCTGCTGGATCGCCGAGCCCTGGCCGATGGCCAAGGCCAGAGGCGCCAGCGTCAGCATCGCCGCGAGGGTGGTCATGGTGATGGGCCTGAGGCGGTCGCGGCTGGCCTGCCGCAAGGCTTCCAGGGGCGGCATGGTGTGGGACAGCTCCGCGTATTCGGAGACCAGGAAGATCGCCATTTCCGCGCCGATGCCGATGATCATGGTCATGCCCATCAGCGCGGTGATGTTGAGGTCCACCCGCGCCAGCCACAGGGCCGTGAAGACGCCCATGGTCGACAGCAGTGAGCAGCCGATGATGATGGCGGGCAGCCAGAACCGCTTGTAGAGCACCAGCAGGAGGATGAATTCCGCGATCAGGGCGGCGACGAACACCTGGGCCAGGCCGGCGAAGGCGATCTGCTGCTGCTGGTAGAGCCCGCCCAGTTCGTAGCGCACGCCGGAGTCGAGCACGCCGGGCTTGGCCAGGGCGGTCTTGACGTCGCCGATGGCGGCTCCCAGACCGCGGCCCTCGATGCGGCCGGTGATGGCGATCATCGGCTCCAGGTTCTCGCGGGAGATCTGCGGCTGGCCGGTCACGGGCGCGATCGCGGCCACCCTGGCCAGGGGGAACAGGTGGCCGTCCGGCGCCCGGATGGGCAGGGCCGCCAGATCCGGCTCCTGCATGGTCAGGGCGTTGGGCAGCCGGACACGCACATCCACCACCTTGGACGGTTGGGCGACGCGGGTGGCGATGACGCCGGTCAGCGAGCCGTCCATTCCCTGCGCCACCTGGTCCGGCGTCATGCCTTCCAGGCCGGCCCGGACGGGATCGATCCTGACGTCGAGGGCGTCCCCGGCCAGCTTGACCCCATCCTTCACCTCGACCACGCCCTGCACCTGGCGGATCGCGTCCGCCACGCGCCTGGCGTCGGGGATCAGGGCGGCGTTGTCCGCGCCGTACAGCTTGATCTCGATGGGCTGGGGCACCGCGGTCAGGTCGCCGATCAGGTCCTCCATCAGCTGGGCCAACTCGACCTGGACGCCGGGCACCTGCGCCGTCGCCTGCTCCAGCACCGCCGCCATGACCTCCGGGGTGGAGCGGGCGTGGTTGTCCTTGAGGCGGACGAAGAAGTCGCCGTGGTAGCTCTGCCCCAGGTTGCCGCCCAGGCCGCTGCCGAGCCGCCGGGAGTAGGTCGCGACCTCGGGCGTGCGGTTGAGGATGGCGTCGATCTGGGAGACCTCGCGGTTCGTCTCGTCCAGGGAGGAGCCGGGGCGGGTGGTGTAGTCGATGATGAAGCCGCCCTCGTCGACCTTCGGCATGAAGCCCGTCGGGACCTGCATGGACGCCAGGCCGCCGACGGCGAGGATCGGGATCAGCGCGATCAGGAGGACCCAGGGGCGGGCGAAGATGCCGTCCAGCAGCCGCGCGTGCTGACGCGCGGTCCAGCTGGTCTTGCCCGACGCGCCGGGATCGCGCCAACGTCCGAAGTCCACCAAACGCCGCGCGAGCACCGGAACGACGAACGCCGTCATCAGGTAGGAGATGACCAGCGCCGCGGCCATGGTGATCGACAGCGCCTTGGAGAAGGCCCCGGTGACGCCGCTCAGGAAGCTCAGGGGAACGAACACGATTAGGGTCGCCATGCTGGACCCGGTCAGCGGCGACATGAATTCCCGGGCGGCGGGAAGCACCGCGTCGGCGCCTGCCGCCCGCCCTTGGTTGTCGGTCGCGCCGGCCCGCCGGGCGATGTGTTCGACCATGACGATGACGTCGTCGATCAGCAGGCCCACGGCGGCTGCGATGCCGCCCAAGGTCATGATGTTGAAGCTCAGGCCCATGACGCTGAGGACCAGCAGGGTTGCGGCAATGGTGGCGGGGACTACCAGGACCGCGATCAGGGTCACGCGCCAGCTTTTCAGGAACCAGAACAGCACCATCCCGGCGAGCACCAGGCCGATCAGGACCGCATCGCGCACGCTGCCCGCCGACTGGGTGACGAGCTGGCTCTGGTCGTACCAGCTGACCAGGCGCACGCCGGGCGGCAGCTTGTACGCGGCCAGCTTGGCCTGGACGGTCTTGGCGATCTGCACGGCGTTGCCGCTGGGCTGTTCGTAGACGCTGAACAGGACGGCGGGCTTGCCGTCCTCGAACACCCGCGTCCATTGCGGCGCCACGCCGTTCTGGACCGTGGCGACATCCCGCACCCGCACCACGCCCGAGGCGTCGGCGCGCACGGTCAGCTCGGCGATCTGGGACGCCTGCGTCGCACTGGTGTTCGACAGCACCAGGAAGAGCTTGCCGCGGTCCTGCAGGCGGCCGACCGCCTGAAGGACGTTGCCGGCTCTCAGCGCCTGCGTCACGTCGGCCATCGACAGGTTGTGGGCGGCCAGCCGGCGCGGATCGCTCAGCACCTCGATCTCGGCCGTGTCCCCGCCCTGCACGGCGACCCGGGCCAAGCCGGGTACGGACGAGAGCATGGGCTTGATCTGGTATTGCGCCAGGTCCTGCAGCGCGACCGACGACAGGGTGTCGGACTCAAGCGCATAGGCCAGGATCGGATAGACCGTCGGGTCCATCCGCTTGACGTCGTAGGCCGTGCCCGCCGGCAGGCTCGGCATGGTCTTGGCGACCGCGGCCTCGACCAGCAGGGTGCTGGCGATCATGTCGCGGCCCCAGCCGAAGTCGACCGATATCTGGGCCGATCCGCGACTGGTGTCGGAGCGGACGTCCTGCACGCCGGGCACGGTGCGGATGGCTTCTTCGACGGGACGGGTGACCAGCAGCGCCGTCTGGTCGGCGGGCCGGTCGCCGGCGTCAAGGTCGACCACGACCCTGGGAAAAGACGCTTGGGGAAACAGGCCCACCGGCATGGACAGCGCCGCCACTGCGCCGGCCACGGCGAGAGCGAACGCTATGACCAGGATGGCCCGCGACTGACTTTGCACAAAACGCGTAAGGTTCATGGGTTCGGCTGCGTCCGGGCGGCCATACCGTCGGTGAGCTGGAACGCACCGTCGACGATGACGGGACGGCTCGCATCCAGGGGACCGTCCACCACGTCGAGCACAGACGACGGCGACCGGACCTGGACCGGCACGCGGACGGCCTTGGCCTTGGCCAGCTGGAACAGGTAATCGCCCTTTTCGTCGTTGAGCACGGCGGCGTGGGGCACCGTCCACCCCTGCACGTCGCCCACCGAAAGGGTGACCCGGAAAGCGCTGCCGGGCATGGGCAGCACGCCCGGCGCGGCGACATCGATATCGACCAATCGGGACCGGGCGTTGAGCGCGCTGTCCACCCGCAGCACCCGGCTGGGCAGCGTCGGTCCGCCGGTGATGGACTGCACCTGGGCGGCGTCGCCGATGTGCACCCGCCGCGCGACATCGGGTTCGACTCCCGCGGTGACGACCAGGCCGTTGGCGGGGGCGATGCTCATCAGCACCGCGCCGGGCTGGACGCGGTCTCCGGCCGCGGCCGACATGGTCACCACCACGCCGTCGAAAGGCGCCGCCAGGACCCCGCCCGGCTCGCTCGCGCCCTGGCGCTGGAGGGCCGCCAAGGCATCCTGCGCGCTTTGCAGGGCCGCGTCGGCGCGGCTGACATCGTCCCGGGTCGCCAGCTGGCGGGAGAAGTTGTCGGCGGCGTGGGCCTGCACCGCCTTGGCGAGGGCGACCGCGGTCTGAGCCTGGCCGAAGGCGGCCCTGGATTCCGGCGCGCTGGAATAGAGCAGCAGCGGCTGGCCCTTGCGCACCGCCACGCCGGGCGTGACCGCGACGTTCACGACCTGCGCCAACTGCTGCAGGCTGATCGATCGCAGGGCATTGGCCGCCGGGCCGACCGCGCCATAGGCGTCCACCGTCACAGGCAGGGTCCCGCGCTTGGCCGGCTGGGTGGTGACCAGGACGCTGGGGTCGGCCGGCGGCGTCGGATGGGGGCTGCAGGCCGCCACGCCGATGGCCGCGCAGGCGCCGGCGAAAGCTGGACGGCGAATGACCGAGGTCATGACGAGGGCTCCTTGGGCAGATCGGCGACGACCGGCAGTCCCGCGCCCACAAGGGTGGCGATCGCCACGCGCTGTTCGAGAAGGGACTGCTCGACGGCGAGGATTTCGCCGGCCTTCGCCAGGCGGAGGGACACGAGGTCGGCATAGGCCCGCTGGTCGATATCGTGGGTGGTCAGCGCGGCTTCGGCGCGGGCGGCCAGGGCGTCCGCCGCCGGCTGGTCCTGCCGCAGCCGGACCAGTCGCTGGGACTGGGCGTCGATCTCCCGCCGCAGGGCGGTCAACTGGCCGACCGCCGACGCCAGCCGGGCGGCGTATTCGGCGCGCAACTGAGCCCGGGTCGCCTGTTCGGCGGCGATGGCGCCCTGGTTGCGGTCGAAGAGGGGCAGCCCGATGCTGAACTGGGGACCGGCGTTGCGCACGTTGGCGTTGTCGCTGCCGCCGGCCATCCCCAGGGAGAGCGTGGGGAACTGTCCGAGGATGGCTGCACGGACCCGGGCGTCCTGGGCGGCGTACCCCAGGCGGAGCGCCACGAGGTCCGGCCGGCGCCGTCCCAGGTCGGTCGCATCCGCCAGGCTCGCCGGATCGGCATCCGGGACGTCGGGAACCGCGGCCAAGGGAACGACCGCATCGGGCGTCAGGCCGAGCAGGGCGTTGAGCTGATGCCGCCGCGACAGCTGCAGGGCGTTCAAGTCGTCGAGCTTGGTCTGGACGCCCTGCAGGGCCAGCCGGCCGGGAGCCACGACGGTCAAGGTCGCGTCGCCGCTGTCCACGGCCTGTTGATCGCGCTGCGCGCGGGCCGCGAAGACCGCGAGGTTCTGGGCCAGCAGCGCGCGCGTC